>JBFHER010000006.1:0-38405 GCA_041584055.1 Bacteroidales bacterium | reverse complement strand
CAAGTTGAAAATAGTGGAAAATTGGATGGTGAAGAAGTTGTGCAACTTTACATTAAGGACGTTGAATCGGATAAATGGATGGCAATAAAACAATTACGTAAGTTCGAGCGGGTTGCGCTGGAGAAAGGAGAAAAGAAAACGCTTACCTTTAATTTAAATGTTGCGGACGATTTACGTTACTACGATGCGATGCGAAGATCTTATGCTGTTGAACCAGGAAGTTTTGAAATTCAAATTGGAGCCTCCAGTAAAGACATCCGCTTAAAAGGAAAAGTTGAAGTAACAAAATAAATAATCAGCAATGTTTATATGACCATGAACCATGGAAGGATTCAAAAGCAGTGGTTCCATGGTTGTGGTTTATTCTGATGCCATGCTTAGAAGCTCCACAGGACCGGGGCATTGTCGTCTTCTTAAACTCTAAGATGGCCTGATATTTTTCTGGCAATTCAGTACAGCAATTATTTACCCTTGTTTATAATTCAGATCTACATCATACATAGAATTGTCTATGTTTTCTACAATGCCTTCAAACACGATTTGTTCGTTAACAAATGGATGCCATTTAATTACAATGGTTGAACTTATGATGCAAATAGGTTTATAAGTGCAACAACGACTATATGATTCATGAAATTGAATTCCTATTGAATTTATTGCAGCAACGTTTTGAATACTTTAACGCTTTAGATAAAGTCGTATATTAATTCAATTTTGACAATTAAAAGTAGGACATTTTTGATTTGTAGAAACGACAAATTGAACTTGTATGAACATCAAAAAATCTGAGGTTGCAAATGCATCAATCTATTCATCACGATGACAAATATTCGTTTAATATTCCGGGGCAGGAATACTTCGTAATGCAAGTACACAAACAGGTGGTGCGATGCTGGTTGCTTTTATAGATCAAACGATTGAATCAAAGCTCTTAATAGATAAATATATAATGGAAACGAATTTAATAATATGAATACGAAGCAAGTACTTGTAGTTCTGTTGATGTTGGCTGTTTGTTCAAAAAGCATGGCACAGGAATACCCTTTTGACTTACCTTCAAATATGACGGCAACGATTGATATAAACACCACTGAACAGGAAGCTTTTAATAACTTGCTTTTAGGAGTTAATACGCATGATTTAGCCCATAGTGATGGCCAGGAATTGGTTCGGGAAACAGACCCCATCACGATTCGTTTTCCACACGGTTTATTCTCTAACTGGTACGATTGGGAGCAGGATAAAGCGCGCCTTTATGGAGGTGAAAATGTGACTTACACCAGGAGTGATGGTACATCTCGTACGGTTGAAGTGAGTTATTTATCAAGCATACAAACAATGGATAGCCATAATCTTTACGTCGGTATCGATGCCTTAAATGCTTTAAATAATGAGCGAAAAGCAGCAACTGGAAAGGGCTATGATATGATGTGGACATTTAATATGAGTGCTGACGGGAGTGACTTTGACAATGGAAGTCCCGTTTCGGTTGCACGCTATCAGGATTTGATAAATCGCGGTTTTGAAGTGAAAGCCATTGAGATGGGAAATGAAAACTTTTATGCAGGACAGCGTAGCACTATTATCCCAAACCATTCAGACTATATTGCCCGTGCAAAGTCAATGTATGCTGCCCTTAAAGCCCTCAATCCTGATTTAAAGCTATCTGTACCATTGGAACGTAAGAGTATACCGGCCAATACAGGATGGAATACGGACTTGACGCAGAATGGCACGGACTACTTTGATGCTGTTTCAGTACATACCTATGTGGGAGCCGATCCTGATGATCCCGCCAATGGTGATGAGGCATTTGCCACAGCCCTTATTGCACGCGAAGTATTGCGAAAAACAATTGATGATTATTCCAGGGTGGTGGCTCCTGATAAACCAATATGGCTTACAGAATGGGGCGTGAAGTCAGGCGGTCCAAATGCCGTTTCAGCACTTGGAATGGCCGATTGTTATATGTTTATGAGTGAAAATCAGGATACCTACGAACGTGCCAACTGGTTTTCTGTCAATGGAAAATTGAATTCACACCTTGTGTGGCAATCCGTCAATGGAAAGCTGGTTATTAAGGAGCCTTTAGAGAAAACATCCTATGGATCTACATTCGAAATTGTACGTTCCGTGTATGAAAATAGTACGCTTTTAGGAAGTGAAATGACGGTGCCAACTTTAGAAGGGAAAGTCAATGCTGTGAACGCACGTGCAGTAAAGAAAGATGGTAAAACGACCATTTTTGCAATTAACCTAAGCAATCAGGAGGTGCCTTTTACTATCAATATTGATGGTCATCGTTTTTATGGTGAGTTTGAGCATAAAGCATTTGCATTTTCTTCAATGGATGATGAAATTTCTGTTCCTTTTCATACAGATCCACTCCAATTGGTGAAAGAGGGCAGAGGCGGAATCTATTTGCCACAATATTCGATCAACACCATTGAACTAAAAAATGAAGAAACTCTTGCGCTCGATTTTGTTGACCTTGAAAATGGAGAAGAAATAGATAAAGGCCGTAATCTTTCCGTTCATGCTGCAGTGAGTGAGGATTTTGTTGAAGTATCGTTGTACGTAAATGACACCCTTTTGTCAACGCAAACAATAGCTCCTTATGTCTGGTCATCGTTCCCTCAACTCATGCATATGATGTCCCCTTCCTACAGGCTGAAATTGGTGGGTAAATTGCAAAACGACGAACAGATTGAAAGACAGATAACCATAAAAACACCTGAACAATGGGCTTTTGCCGACAACTTCTTACCGCATCCTATCCCCGGAAAAATTGAAGCGGAACATTATGATTATGGAGGTGAAAACATTGCCTACTATGATAAATCGGCACAGAATACATCCAGCTATAGTTACCGTGGTTACGATAAAGTTGATCTGGGCTCCGGTGGGAAATGGTTGAAATACATACAAGGCGGTGAATGGCTGGAGTATTCAGTTGAAGTAAAACGTTCCGGAAGTTATGATATAGCAGTTAAACATCAGACCAGAAGGACGCCGGAATTCGAAGCCATGACTTTTTCATTTCAAGATCAGGGAAAGGCATTGTTTAGTGGCTTGAAATGTACATCTACCGGAAGCGATACAACAAGTGTTGATACATTTAGCACTGCTTACCTTGACAAAGGGAGACACATTCTGCGTTTAGATATTCTCGGTTATGGCTACGATATGGATTACTTTGAGTTCATTCTAACTTCTCTGCCTATAGATTACCACAACGTGGGTACTTTGAATGATTTACACAATCCTGATTCCTACGATGAGGGGAGTGTTTTAGAGCATCTTCAGGTGCCTCAGGATAGTCTGGGATTTGAATTTGCAGGATGGTTTACGGATGCAACTTATACGGATACGATCCCGGAGCCCGCAATAAGTGTTGGGGATGATAAAAATCTGAACTTCTATGCCAAATGGCATCCGATGACCTTGGCAGGAACTGTCGCCATTTATGGTAAGATTGTCGAAGGTGAAACATTGAATGTGGATACCTCAAGCATAGAAAATAATTCCGGACAGTTCTATTACCAGTGGCAAAAATCAACAGGAGACGCATTTACAGACATCCCGGGTGCCACAAATAGTAGCTATGTATTGGATAATACAATTGTTGGGAACCGCTTAAGAGTGCAAATCAGTAGCAGTCTCCAGCTGGGGATGGTAGTGAGTAAACCCACAAACGCCATTCTTAGTACCACGGACCAATATTACACAGTGAGCTATGATTCAAATGGTGGCATGGACGGTGAAATTACAAGTGAGATCGTTGGCGTAGGAGGTTTTCCTACATTCACTGCTCAGCCAACAAGAGAAGGGTATGTTTTAAGTCAATGGATCAATGAGCGGGGTGATACCTTAGTTGAACAATCAACGATCATTTCTGATACCACACTATTTGCAACATGGGAGGTGAAAAACACATATACGGTGCGTTTTACAAAGGGTGATCGTTGGGTTGATGTGATGACAGAAAAATACCCTGCCAGAATAATAACCTTTCCCGATGAGCCCATACAGACAGATTCTGTTTTTGTTAAATGGATTACTGTCAGTGGTGAGCGTTTTGATGACCGATACCTTGTTTTTAGTGACATGGAAGTATTTCCGGTTTGGCAGCTAAAACGCTTTTCATTAAATGTTATTTCTCTCAATGGTCGTATTGATTATTTTCCTCAACAACCTGACTACGTGATTCATTCGAATGTAGAATTAAAAGTAACTCCTGGGGACAGATACGAGTTTACGGGGTGGTCAGGTGATTATGTGGGGAACGATACTGTTTTAACAGTGACAATGGACTCTGCCATCAATTTAATTGCAAATTATATAATCAAACCTTATTATGCTTTGGATGTGTATTTCTCGAAAGGTTCTGTCACTAAATTTCCAAATAGCAGCCGTTACCTTTCAGGTGAAAGCGTCGTTTTAACTGCCACCCCAGCCAGTGGCTATACATTTGATGCCTGGTCAGGCGATTACATTGGTACTGAAAATCCCCTAATACTTGTTATGTCAGAAGATATGGAAATATACGCTAATTTTAAACTTGAAACTGATCTAAAATCAACACGTAAACAGGCAATTCGATGTTATCCAAATCCAAACAATGGCTCATTCAGCATAAGTATAGATTCGGACGAAAATGTTCGTTATAAAATAGTTTCACTCGCTGGTGTTGAGATACAAAGCGGTCGCTTTAAGTCTGAACTAAGGGTTCACCTGGAAAATCAACCTGGGGTATACATTCTACAGCTTGCGCAGAACCAGACGAAGGTGACCAAACGAATTATAGTCAATCCCTAATGTAAAAACGAGATCGCTTTATTTTAAAATCCATGATCAAAAATTTTGAATACAAATGAAGAAGCTAATTTTAACCTTACTTATAACAGCAGCAGTGCATTTTTTGGCTGCTCAAACACTGGCATTTAAAACGCTTACCTGTGACGGGCAATACAAGCCTATTGCCATTGAAGGGCAACAGCCGTCATTGTCCTGGATTGTTGATGCTGAAGGATACAACCGTGAACAAACGGCATATCAGGTGTTGGTTGCTTCACAAGCGTTTCTGTTAAATGAAAAAAATGCAGACCTTTGGAATTCAGGAAAAGTCATGAGTTCGCAATCGGCTCATGTAAGATACAAGGGTGCAGAATTACAAGCGACGCAAATCTATTTCTGGAAAGTGAGAATATGGGATGAAAAAGGAAATCCTTCAGATTGGTCTCCGGTGACTACCTTTGAGACGGGATTGATGGCTGATGCTAATTGGGGTGCATCCAAATGGATTAGTTTAAGTAAGGATACGCGGACTTCAGAACACCGATTTCGTGATTATACACCTGGACATCTAAAAAATAATCCACCCAAAGTAAGCAGTCAGCCAGTGGGGTATTTCAGAAATGTAATTAATACAGAAAAAGCAATTAAAAGTGCCAGGGCCTACATTTGTGGTTTAGGTTATTACGAACTGTACATCAATGGCGAGAAAAGTGGCGACCATGTTTTGGATCCTGCACCATCTAACTACGATAAACAGGCGTATTACACGAGCTACGATGTAGGAGAGCAGTTAAAGTCAGGTAAAAATGCAATCGGAATTATCCTTGGAAATGGTTTTTATGGACAAACTATTTCATGGAAAAACGACCCTGAGTCAGAACGAGATCTGTCCTACGGCCCACCTGCTGCAAGATTATTAATTAAAGTGACGTATGAAGATGGAACCCAGGCCGATTTTTACACCAATGAAAATTGGAAAAATTCAACTGGTCCCATTGTGTTTGACAATATCTATGGAGGCGATACCTATGATGCCCGCTATGAAATAAATGGCTGGAATACACTGGATTTTAACGATAAATCCTGGACTAAGGCAAAATTGGTTTCACCGGAAATTACAAAGATTAGTGCTGCTCAGATGCCCCCAATTCGCAAACTGAAAGAGTTTGTACCACAAAATGTGTTTCAATCACCTGAAGGAGAGTGGATTGTTGATTTTGGACAAAATATTGCCGGTTGGGTCAAAATCAATCTGAAAGGTGAAAAAGGGCAGGTCATCACTATTACAACCACAGAGTGTTTAACAAAAGATGGGAAGGATGTGCATCATGCCGGAACAGGTGGTGGTGCGAATGGGATGCCCCAGTTTTATACCTACATATGCAAGGGAAAAGGCGTAGAAAGTTGGGAGCCTTCGTTTTCATACCATGGATTTCGCTATGCTAAAATTAGTGGTATAACCAGCAAACCGGATGCCACGATGATTAAAGCTGTCCTGGTGGCAACAGATATTCAGGAAACAGGGGAATTCTCGTGTTCTGACCCCTTGCTAAATAAAATGCATTCCATTAGCAAATGGACAATTGTTGATAATCTGCATGGCATTCCCGAGGATTGTCCCCACCGTGAAAAGTGTGGTTGGCTTGGAGATGCCCATGCCTTTGCTGAGTACGCGCTTTATAATTATGATATGAACAACTTCTATAAAAAGTACATGGAAGATATTCGTACCCAGCGAACCTTGGTTAAAGGAAATGCATCCGATCAAAAGTTCCTTGTTCCGTCAATGATTGCGCCGGGAAAGCGGAGATCAACCACCGCGATGTTAGACTGGGGAATTGCAACCATATATTTGCCCTGGTATAGCTATAAATATTACGGCGACTCTTCAATTGTTTTCAATTATTATGAAGACATGAAAGAGCTGACCTACTATTATTTAAGTTTTAAAAATGAAAAAGGCATTATTGACAATGGCATGGGCGACTGGTGTCCTCCTCGATGGGACAGACGTAGAAATCCTGATGCAATGGAATGCCACCCAGTGGTTTCGGCAAATGCTTACTTTTACGATATTCTTGGCATTATGGAACTGTTTGCTGCCATGACCAATGATGCTGAGTTTGAAACTAAAATGAAAAAGGAAAAGAACGCATTATTCAATGCCTTCAATGGCGAATACTTAGTTGATATTCCATTAACATCATACAAATGGTATGGGAGTCAAACCGCCACGGTAATGGCGCTTCAGTTTGGGTTGGTTGTTGACGAAAACAAACAAAAGGTGATTGACGGATTAGCGTACGACATTGTTGCCGAAAGAGGTGGTCACCATTCTACCGGAATCCATGGTGGCCGATACATATATACCGTTTTGAATAAACACGGAAAAGCAGATCTGGCACACAAAATATTAACGGTTCCAACATTTCCAAGTCAAACCTACATCATGAATTTTGGTTTTACCACCTGGCCCGAACGTCAGTTTTACTGGGATGCCATGCCGCAATTGAGCAACTCATTAAATCATCCTATGAACAGTGGATTTGCAGCCTATTTTTTTGAAAGTCTTGGAGGGATAAAATCCACCTATGAGTCACCCGGTTTTAAAACGTTTATTGTTCATCCGGTCGTTCAAAAAGATCTCACACAAACAAGGGTGACGGTCCCAACGCCGTTTGGGCCAATTCACAATGAGTGGAGGGTAAGCGATGGTCACTTTTCAATGGACCTGGATGTGCCATTTAATTCAAAAGCAAAGTTGGTTTTAACAAAGAATGAATTGGCCACATTAACGATAAATGGCATTAAATGGACTGATTTTCAAAAAGAAAACAAAGTTCCCCTGAAGGATGACTCAATGGTTGTTTTGGGCTCAGGAAAGTATAACGTTGCCTATTTTAAATAAAGACTAGGTTTACGCTCAATATCTTCATCCGGAACAATAAACAAAAGTAATTGAACTTCCTCTATTAAAATTAATGCGATTAACCAACAAATGTCTGATTTATAAAGTTTACAACCCTGTTACTGCGGAATAAGTTATTAGATAGAATCATGTAAACCAGCGAACGCTTAGTTCTGTTAAGCAATTATCGACATTACCATATCATACATTGATTAAGGGGAATTAAGCTTGCAATGATCAGTTTAATTTGCCTTCAGCATGAATTTCTTGACTGCATATTCTCCGGAGCGTGTTGTGGTGTTTAATAAATACAATCCATTTTGCATGCTTGCCGCAAGCGTTAGGTTATAGCTGCTTCCCCTGGGAATCGATGTGTTTGCATCAACCACTGTTTTTCCGGTAAGATCAATGACCTTTAGCCTAACAATTTCATCGGCATTGATATTGTTAATTACCAGGAAGTCCCTCGCAGGATTTGGATAAATGTTGATTTGATCATGATTTATATTCACCTTGCCAGCAGCTGTGTTAATACAACGTGTTTCATTCAATGCTTTATTTGTGGCTTGAGAAACAGAATAGTTTGAATCCTTGAAAAGAACAAATCGATCCACTGCATGCCCATTGCTTCTAGCGGAAATTTGAACAGTATAAACACCCGCCTTGCTAAATGTGGCATAAATTTCGTGAGCATCGCTATCACTTGTCCTGCACGACCATGTCCAACTTGTCGTTCCCGAACAATACACTTTCATCCATCCACCGGATGATGAACCTTCTGTAATGGTTTTCGACTGTACGAACTTTCCACCTTTAGGATACTTGATGGATGTGTTTCTTTTTGCAAAAAAATCGTCCGCATCAGGGATTCGTAACCATGAATCATTGCTGTCTGTATTGCTTGTGCCAACCATGATCTTATTGTGCCATCTAAAATGGTAGGTGCCGGGATTGGTAATGTAAATTTTATATTGCAATAGGCCACTCCCGGGTGCGTTGAATTTATTCGATCCGGTATATTGATAGTAAGCACTTCCTGTAAACCCTGCCACTGTAGAACCTTTCGACCAACCGCTTGAAACATTCACCGATTCTATTTCAACGACAAGGATGCCATCCTTTTCAACAAAAGGTGTTTCGTCACAGTTAATTTCCGGTTCCCCATTTTGCGCAAAGCTAGAAGCAGTTATATTGCAAATGAGATATAGAAATAAGGTAAGTTTAAAGATGGATGCCGACTTTCGAAAATAGTTTTTCATGCTGTAGTTAAATTCATGTTCTCAAAAATACTTAAGAAAAGCTGAATTAGCACGTTAATAAAAAGAATTGATAGAATAAATAAACCATTTTGACTGTCATTTGATTCAAAATTGCAACATTTGTGAATTATTGCAATAGTTGTGGTAATGAACGCACACTACAGCCCAACAATTAAGGGTTAATTTTTTTTAAATTGGGAGGCAAAAAAGTGTAAAATATCAGACATGATGATTCGAATATATCTTCTTTTACTCGTACTTACATTCACAACAGAGGCTTTTTCTGATAATCCTGTGATTAAAAACATCGGTATGTCTGACCCACATATCAGGGTGTTTAATGATACCCTCTATCTTTTTAGCGGACACGATTCTCATCCCGATGATAAGATATGGGTGATGAAAGATTGGCGGGTTTTTTCTTCGACGGATCTGGTTCAATGGAAGCAGGAAACCATTATATCACCCCGTGATAATTACATGAACAATGATTCAAAGGATTGTTGGGCTGGCGATGCGGCCAGCAGAAACGGGATGTATTATTTTTATTTTTCAGATCAGAAACGAAGTGTTGGTGTAATGTCGTCAATCCATCCTGGAGGTCACTATGTCGATGCCCTGGGAAAACCCCTGGTGAAGCCAATGCACGATCCAACACTTTTTGTGGAGGATGATTCTGATAAAACGCCATATCTTGTTTATGGCGATAAGGAAGGTTCTTATCACATTGCACGTTTAAACGAGGACATGATTTCACTGGCAGAAATTCCCAAACCAATAGTCATAAACGGGGAGGAATGGGAAAACGCACCAATGTGGATGGATAAAAACTATTTATTCAAACATAATGGGACCTATTATTTAAGTTGGGGAAGGGATTATGCAACAGCAAAAAATGTGTATGGTCCCTATAACTGCGCCGGGGCAGTAGGTGAAGGGCACCATTTGAATGAATTTGCACATGGTAGTTTTTTCTGGTTTAAAGGCCAGTTTTATCATGTCTGGACCTACTACATTCGACCAGGATATAAGTACCGCGAGTGCATCATCTCTTATTGTCATTTCGATGATCAGGGCCGCATTGTGACGGATACGGATTTTCTTGACCGGCATTTCGATACCGGAGTTGGACAATACAAAGCATCCTGGCAGTACATCGAGGCAGAGTGGTATTCAGAGAAGTCTGAGGGAATTCAGAAGAAAGGATCTCGCAAAAAAGGGTTTGAATTGACAAATATACAGGATGACAGCTGGATTTGTTTTAGGAATATGGATTTTGGAGATGGGATTGAAAGCTTCTCGGCAAAGGTGTCAAATGTAAGTGTGAATGCACAAATTGAGATTCGGATCAACAGCATCGACGGTCCACTGTTGGGAGTCATCTCTCTGCCATCCATTGAATCCAATAACGATGGCTTGAATGTCTCCTGTCATCTGCCGGAGGTGAGTGGTGTGAAAGATGTTTTTTTTAAGTTTAAAGGAAGCTCAGATCACCTGTTCAACCTTAATAGCATCAGTTTTCAAGTCCCGAAAAAAGAAGGAACGCACACTTTACTATAATTTTAGTTGTTGTTAGATTTTAAATCAGATTAAAAATTCTCCGGGGTTTATAAAGAAGCTCAAGATCTGCTGAGGACGATTAAGCACTTGCTTCAATCCAGAAAAAAGATACTTTTGGATGATAATTTTATCTGGAAGAAGTTATCCGCAGACTGAACAAGACAGATCTATCATAAAGGTGTTATCTTCGTGAACATTCGAATGCAATTGTCCATTTCCGGACCATAGAAATGGATTTTGTTTATTGAACAATGATGCATTTTTTCAATATTTGCATAGGAATGTTATAAATGTTCAACAAAATGATTAACGAGGTAAACTAAAATGCGATAAGCCTGGGTAATTTTGGGAAATCGTGCTTTAAACCAGCTTAATCATGTTAAACGAAATAAAAGTGAAAACAAATTTCAAAATGCATAATAACAAAATTAAAACACTTGTTTCAATGGGGCGTTTAATTAATATGAGGAATTTATTTTATATGCTCACAGGATTGCTTCTCTTTGGTTCAAGCGGACCAATGTACGCTCAAAGTAAATCTCCGGTCAAAAGTGAAAAGCCTAATATAATCTTCATTTTAACGGACGATCAGCGCTGGGATGCCCTGGGGTATGCAGGCAACGATGTGATCCATACGCCAGAGATGGATAAACTGGCGTCCACCGGAACGTATTTCAGTAATGCCATGGTGACAACTCCAATTTGTGCAGCCAGCAGAGCCAGCCTGTTTACCGGGCTCCAGGAGAGAACACACCGATTTGATTTTCAAACCGGAAATGTAAAGGATAAGTACATGAATCAAGCGTATCCGAAGCTGTTAAAAGATGCCGGCTATTACACCGGTTTTTTTGGGAAATTCGGGGTTAAATATGATCATCTGGATAAATTGTTTAACGTTTATGATGAATACGATCGGGCTATCAAACCCGATAAGCGAAGTTATTTTTATAAAACAATAGGCAAAGATACAGTTCATTTAACGCGCTACACTGGTTATCAGGGACTTAATTTTATCGAAAATGCGCCGGAGGATAAGCCATTCTGTCTGCAGTTATGCTTCAGTGCACCGCATGCTGCTGATGGTGCTGAGGAACAGTACTTTTGGCAGAAAGAGACGGATTATCTGTTTCAGGATGTTGAAATGGCACCTGCAAAACTATCCGATGATAAATACTTTAATGCCTTACCACAGGAAGTGAGAGAGGGTTTTAACCGCTTGCGCTGGACCTGGCGTTATGATACACCTGAAAAATATCAGCACAGCGTGAAAGGGTATTATCGCATGATTGCAGGCATTGATCTGGAAATAGGAAAAATCAGAGAACTGCTTGATAAAAAAGGTATTGCGGATAATACTGTAATTGTTTTAATGGGCGATAATGGTTACTTCATGGGTGAACGGCAACTGGCCGGAAAATGGTTGATGTATGATAACTCCTTACGTGTACCCCTTGTTATTCTGGACCCCAGAGCTGAAAAGCACCTGGATACAGATGTGATGGCCTTAAACATTGATGTGCCTGCAACAATTTTGGATTTAGCAGGTGTAGAAGCACCAAAAAGCTGGCATGGTAAAAGTCTTACCCCAATCGTATGGGGAAAGCAAAAAACACTGGGACGGGATACGGTGCTTGTTGAGCATCTGTGGGATTTTGAACACATCCCTCCAAGTGAGGCGGTGCGCACCGATACATGGAAATACATGCGTTATGTGAATGATAAATCCATCGAGGAATTATACAATCTTGAAAAAGACCCGATGGAAGTGAAGGACTTGTCGAAAAACAAAAAATATCAAAAAACAAAGGAAGAACTGCGTTTAAAGCTGGATGAACTGACAGAAAAATTCAGTGATGAACTCTCTCAGGGGCCACATGGCTTAAACATTGAGTTTATTCGGGATCCTCAGGGAGTTGAAATTATTGATGATACACCCGAGTTTGCATGGATCGTACCTGCCACTGCCATTGCTCAGAAAGGGTATCAACTGCTGGTTTCAAGCACGCTGGAAAAAAGCAATAACAACATCGGTGACCTTTGGAATACTGGTCATTTGGGATCGAATAGATCAATCAACATCACCTACAATGGAAAGCCGTTAGAAGTGGGAAAAAGCTACTACTGGAAAGTGCGTATCTGGGATGTTGACAACCGAACATCGCGTTATTCAGCACCTCAGAAATTCAAAATTGGTGAAAAGGACCAATGGTTCTCCACTGGGAATAAATTCCAAATGGAAAAAATCAAGCCCACAAACTCACAGATCCATAATCAGGTCCTTTCACTCGACTTCGGGAAAGCCGCTTTTGCAAGCCTTCAAATTAACTATAAAGCGCAAAAAGAAGAAACATTGACTGTTCGTTTGGGTGAAACCCTGAAAGATGGACGAATCGATCTTAATCCGGGGGGAACAATTCGTTCTGCCGAAGTGCAGCTAAACGTAAATCCATCCCAAAGCAACTATCAAATTGAGTTGGTGCCTGACGAACGCAATACGAAATCAATTGCTGTTACCATGCCTGATTCTTTCCCAATTATTTTACCCTTCCGTTACGCGGAGATAGAAGGTGCAGGCAACCCTGCCGGTGTAGAAGCAGAGCAGCTTGCCTTTTTTAACTATTTTGACGAAAGTAGCAGCGCTTTTAAAAGCAGTAATACACTGTTGAATCAAGTGTGGGATCTTTGCAAATATTCCATAAAGGCAACTACATTTGCAGGGTTTTATGTGGATGGAGATCGTGAGCGTATTCCGTATGAGGCCGATGCCTATTTAAATCAACTGAGCCATTATGCGGTGGATAACGAGTATTCAATTGCCCGTAAAACAATCGAGTATTTCATGATTAAGCCCACCTGGCCCACCGAATGGCAATTGCATGTTGCACTTTTGTTTTATCAGGATTACATGTACACCGGCAACACGGAATTAATTGAAAAGTATTACGATCAGCTTAAGCATAAAACACTTATAGCACTTGAAGAGGAGAATGGCCTGATCACAACCGCATCCCCAAGACACAATGGTAGATTGATGCAACAACTTGGGTTTTCGGATACAACCAAACGTTTAAAAGACATCGTAGACTGGCCACAAAAAGGAGGCTTTGGAGGTGTAATGGGTGAAACCGATGATTTTGAGTTTAAACCATTCAATACGGTCATCAATAGCTTCTATTACAAGAATATGAAAATCATGGAGCTGTTCGCTAACTTGCTCAACAAGCCGGGAGATGCGCTGGACTTTGAGTTGCGTGCTGCCAGAACAAAAAAGGCCATCAATACCCTGCTCTGGGATGAAGATGGTGGTCGTTATGTGGACGGCATTGGTTCAAAACATGCATCATTGCATGCCAACATGATGCCCCTGGCTTTTGGCGTTGTCCCCGAGACACGTAAACAAAGTGTTGGGGAGCATGTGAAGTCGCGGGGCATGGCTTGCAGTGTTTATGGTTCTCAATTTTTAATGGAGGCACTGTACGAGGCAGGTGAAGATAAATACGCTCTTGACTTGATGACAGCAACCCACGATCGCAGCTGGTACAACATGATAAAAGTTGGTTCAACCATTACCATGGAAGCCTGGGATATGAAATACAAACCCAATGCCGATTGGAATCATGCATGGGGCGCAGCGCCGGCAAACATAATTCCACGCGGGTTATGGGGAATACAGCCCTTAAAACCAGGATTTGGCCATTTTAGAATTAGACCTCAGCTTGCCAATTTGTCGCACGCTGAAATAAAGGTGCCAACCATTGGTGGAGAAATCAATGCAACGTATCGCAAGATGGGTGCACTGCAACAACTTTACACCTTCAGTCTGCCCGGAAATATGTCGGCCGAACTTGTGCTGGATGACATTGCTAATAAAGATGTGATGGTCAATGGTGAGAAAGTGAACACCGGAGCTGGATTTATATTTTTAAAACCAGGCGTTCAGGAAGTGATGATTCGTATTAATACCTTTTAGTAATAAGTCGCGGCATTTGCACAAAATAAAAGCATAAATCTTGGCATCACGACAACGTTTGCAAGTGGCAATAATTAAGTAGTTTCCATGCAGACAATGGCTGTTTGATGTACATCACTATGCATAACTAATAAACGAATTTCAATGAAAAAAAGACTGTTAAACATCGCACTTGCTTGTCTCATTGGTGTTTTATCTGTTTCCTGCGATATCAAAAATGCAGATGTTTTGCCACCCGTTGATTTGATGGTGAGTGAAGGATTTAAAAACCCAATTGGCTTTTATGACGCAAAGCCTTCATTTTCATGGAAAATTCAAAGTGGTTCAAGTGCCACGGCCCAAACTGCTTATCGGATTGTAGCGGCAAGTAGTCCCGATTTGCTGCCTGACAATGCTGATCTGTGGGATTCTGGGAAAATTGATTCGGATCAATCCGTATGGAATCAATATGCAGGACAAACATTGAATTCCCGACAACAAGTTTATTGGCAGGTTCAGTTTTGGGATCAGAATAAACACGTTTCGGCATGGAGTGAAATGGCTTATTTTGAGCTTGGTCTGCTTCAAAATAGCGACTGGCAAGGGAAGTGGATCAGTTTAGCTCCGGAAAAAAATCCTGCACTGGACGATTATGGTAACATTGTGATAAAACCAGAGTACCTGCGCAAAATTATCAAAGTTCATCAAGGTGTAAAAAAGGCTCGTTTATACATTACCTCAAAAGGAATATTTGAAGCTTATTTAAACGGTGAAAAGGTTGGAAATGATTTATTGACCCCGGGTTATACGCCTTATTCAAAAAGAATAGAAACACTTACGTATGATGTGACAGAACAATTGAGAGATGGAGAGAATGCACTTGGAATTATTTTAGGTGAAGGTTGGTATTCAGGACGCATGGGGTGGAGCAAGGATATGTGGAAACAAAAACCCTTACCAAAAGCATTGTGTCAATTGGAAATTACTTATGCAAACGGTACGTTTGAAATTATCGGAAGCGATGTCGCCTGGAAAGGAAGCAGAAACGGGCCACTTCGCTATTCCGGATTTTATGATGGCGAGATCTACGATGCGAACATGGAATTTCCGAAATGGGCCACTGTAGGATTTAATGATGCCTCATGGGAAAGCGTATCTGAAATCGCTGTTAATTCAGATGTAAAACTGGCTCCTAAACGACATCGTGCAGTTACCATAAAAAAAGAACTGGAGACCATCGCTGTTACTGAACCTACAAAGGGAGCCTTCGTTTTTGATCTGGGGCAAAACATGGTTGGTGTTCCAAAAGTACAGATTCCTGTAAAAAAGAATCAAAAGGTGACGATTCGCTTTGCTGAAATGTTGCAGAAGGATGGTCAGATGTATACTGAGAACTACAGAACGGCAAAATCCACCGATTACTACATACCAAAAGCGGATGGGCTCATCACATGGCAACCAACTTTTACCTTTCATGGCTTTAGATATGTTGAATTGACAGGATTTGATGAAAATGCTGTGCCTGATAGTTCATGGGTGAGTGGTCTGGTCTATTATTCCGATTTTGAGCAAACCGGCATTTTTAGATCATCACACGATAAACTGAATCAGTTGCAAAAGAACATAGAATGGGGAATGAGAGGTAATTTTCTGGATATCCCTACGGATTGTCCTCAACGAGATGAACGTATGGGATGGACCGGAGATGCACAAGTGTTTGCGCCAACAGCCATGTTTATTGGCGATGTTTATGCATTTTGGTCAAGCTGGTTAGAAAGCATGCGCGAAGATCAGGATGATGAAGGAGGCATTCCTTTTATTGTTCCAAATGAAAAGGGTAAAACATTTAGCTCTGGCTGGGCGGATGCGGCGACGGTTATCCCCTGGGAGATTTATTTTAGAACCGGCGATAAAGGTGTGCTTGAAGAGAATTACCAGATGATGAAGAAATTGCTTGGTTTCTATCAATCGAAAGCAGTAAATAACATCGTTAATGTAAATACATTTGGTGACTGGTTACAACCTTTTCCCATGGAAAAGGAGAATCAGCGGGGTGATACACCAAAGGATTTAATAGGTACCGCGTATTATGCCCGTTCCATTTCACTCACACTAAAAGCTGCTGAAGTTTTAGACAAACAAGAGGATGTCAAAGCACTTAGTTCACTGCTGAATGACGTCAGCAAGGCTTTTGAGAATAAATACCTGGATAAGAATGGAAAATTGACAACTCAATATGAATCCCAAACCGGGTATTTAATGGCACTTGGTTTTGGCCTGGTGTCTGATGATATGAAGGCCAGGGTATTCAAACATCTCGTGACACAAATTGAATTGGCAGACAATCATCTGAGAACGGGATTTTTAGGTACGCCTTTGCTTGCTCCTGTGCTGGACCAATTTGGCCGTTCAGACTTAATGTATTCAATCCTTTTCAAGGAAACTTACCCTTCATGGTTTTATTCAATCAATCAGGGTGCAACAACAATGTGGGAGCGCTGGAACAGTTACAGCCATAAAGATGGGTTCGGTAAGGTGTCAATGAATTCATTTAATCATTATGCTTATGGTGCCATCGGACAGTGGATGTATGAGCGCATTGCTGGATTACAGGCCCTGGAGCCCGGATATAAAAAGATTTTGATTGCACCAATTCCGGGTGGACCACTTCATTTTGCAAAAGCAACATACCAATCACCCTACGGCCTGGTTATGTCAGAATGGAAAAAATCTGGTCAGGTACTGGATTTAAGCTTTGTCATCCCTTCAAATACAAGTGCTTTGGTAAAGGTTCCAATCAACGAAAACCAACAGGTCTTCATGGATGGATCCCTCGTTCGCTCCCTTGATCACATCAAAATTGTTGAAGATAATGATGCAAATTTTGCTTTTGAAGTAAAGCCGGGGACATATCAAATCACAGTCAAATAGTGTAAAGAAATAAATATCTTAATAAAATAAGATTCAGCGAGGTGAAAATGTGTTTCGTAGTAAACATATGTGCATTATTGAGGTGCTATGTTTCACGATATTTGCAAATTAAAATTTCTAATATCAAATAATATGTGGTATATTTAGTTGTACCTTAGCTATAAAGAAATACCTTTTAAATGGTATTTTTAATGCGCAAAACCAGCCGACTGGCTTATTTATTTCTTGTATTATTTGTGCCTTCTCTTTCAGGGACGGTAAATGTTGCTGAGTTTCTTGATTCAACAGACATTGAAATTACTATTGCCCAAACAGACTGGAATCATGCCCTCTCAGATTCATTTCCTTCAGTCGCCGGTTGGTCATTTATAACGGAAGCTGGTGCACCTGAGCTACCAAAGGCCGTACATCCATTTTTATTTTCGAAAGCTAAAGTGTTTGGCATAAAGGTCCTGGCTGTTGAGCAAACAAGCATACAGGCTACAATCTCTCCATCAAAAGGCTTTGTTAGCATGGAAGAATTAAACACCGAAAGAACAAAAGGACCTCAATACGAAAGAAATCAATTTTACCCGTCAACATTATTCAACTTAAGAGACGAATTCTGTATCAGAAACCAAGTTGGAAGGGTGCTGGAGATCTACCCATATCGATACAATCCTGTTAAGAAGGAGCTCATCATAACTAATTATTTAAAACTGCGGGTTTATCATACTGACAAAGCGGAGACAAAAAGCAAAAAGCTTTCTGAAAATACAACTTTTGTGAATGCTCCAGAATGGCTGGATGAAAACAATTACGGTCCCATGTTGATCATTGCTCCTGATAGCTTTAAAACAACTTTAAATCCATTTATTGTTTGGAAACATCAAAAGGGGATTCAAACATTTTTCGTTTCATCTGATTCAGCATCAGGTAGTTCTCAAATAAAAGAAGTGGTTAATCGTTTTTACGAGGACAAGCACATCCTATATCTGCTTCTTGTTGGTGATCATCAACAGGTTGCATCTTCTGTTACAAGGTATGGCTACGGAGATAACAATTACGGATATCTCCAGGGAAACGACTTCTATCTGGACCTTTATGTCGGCAGGTTTCCGGCAGAAACCAGTGCTCAACTTCGAAAAATGATAAATAAAAGCATTGCTTATGAAAAAGGAGCTGGTCAGGATGAAAGCTTTACTCACTTTCTGGGGATCGCATCCGATGTAACAAACATAGGTGATGCCGGTGAAACCGATTTGGAACATTTGGAGCACATCGTGGAAGAATTAGAGAAAGCTCAATTTACAACAAGCCTTATTACGCCGGGAACAGAAGCATCGACTTCCATTTCCCAGGCCATAAATGCAGGCACAGGACTGGTGTGCTACTCAGGTCATGGAGATGCCAAACATATGAAGGTGCAGAATTATAACATGGATTCTGTTAAAAATCTTCTCAATAAAGAATGGCATCCTTTCTTTATTGATGTTGCCTGTGAAAACGGTGCTTTTACTTCTGGAACCTGCCTGGCTGAAGCAATGCTGAGAGCAGAAAATGCCGGGGAAGGCACAGGATTTTTAGCCGTGCTTGCTTCTACCATTTCTCAGCCATGGAATCCACCCATGTGCGGACAGGATGAGATGATAAATAGCATTACAGGGAGCAGTTCCCTGGGGAAAAGTTACACACTTGGAAGTATTTGTGCCAGCGGATTCTCACAGATGATTCATCAATATGGAAGCGGTGGTGCTGAAACTGCAGCCACATGGAACCTGTTTGGAGATCCGTCTCTTTACCTGTGGAGCTCAAAGCCAGTACGAAAAACAATTTCATCAGATGAAAAGCTTAATGTTCGATCCGAAACTTTTGTTGTTAAAGGAGATAATAACACGCTGCTTACCCTAAGCATGAATGATATAATAGTGGATACAGCAATTATTCAGGATGGAGAGGCGGTTTTAACATACAGCACGCTTCCGGCATCTGATTCTATTGTTCTGACCGCTTGTAATTATGGGGTATTTCCTATTCAAAAGAGGCTTTCTCTTTATTCGGATGGCGGACCGTATTATGGGCTTGAAAGAATGCACCTTAAGAATTCAAACAATTTAATTGAAAACTCAGACACATTCCTGCTTCTTCCTGAAATAAGAAACTACGGCAATCGATGTGGTGAAATGATTCGTTTGGAGATTATTGATCACGACTCGTGTTTTATTCCTTTAAATGACATCATTTTTCACGACTCACTTCCAGCCAATTCCAGTGCTATAATAAAAGATTTTTTAGTTGTGGTTACAGAAAACAATGCAGATCAGACCGAAGGTCGAATAAAATTTAAGATCACTGACAGTGAGGGGCAGCAAAATTTCTTTGAACAAACATACATTATTCATTCGGCAGATTTACAACCCAAATGTTTGATTGTAAATGGAGATATCCAAAACAGCAATTCATTTGTTTTTCAGGGAGATTCACTTTTTGTTCAGCTTGTTGTTTCAAATACAGGTCATGCTCCCAGTAAAAGCATTAGCGGAGAATTGATATTGAACTCCTTTTATATGGCATGCAATGATAATGTCCAGTCCATGGTGTTAAATCCGCAACAATCTGATACATTCTCTTTTTTGTTAGAGATAAATCCTAATATTTATCCCTGTGAAGTGATCAAATCCGGAATTCGTATTAAAGGAGAACAACAATTGGAGTATGCTTTGACTTTCGTTTCGAAATACACAAATGAAAAACATGTCGGCAACATGCAATACACTGTTTCGGAATATCCATTTTTTAATTATTATAAAAGCAATAAAAGTCAATTTTTATTTCATTGGGAAGAACTGGGGAATCAACAAGTAATAGACAGCATTGGCTTCCATATTTCAGATTATCCAAATAGCCAGAATCAGACAGTTTTAAGTAATTTCTCCATGCGTTTTCTTTCAACGTCCCTGGATCATTTTGATAATCGATTTGCAGATATGTCGGCCGGTGTTTTGGTTTGTAATGATTCCCTCATTAACATTCCTAAGCGGGCTGGATGGATGAACTTTGATGTGGCAGATTATGAGGTGCTGACAGACAGTAATTTAATCGTTGAAGTTGCTTGGGGCCCAAACTTATATTGCACACCATATCAAAATTCATTTGAGGTTTTTGCTCATAAAACAGAAGAATGCAGCACGGTATTTGGGTATCAGGATACAGGTTTTCCTCCGGCATTCAGAAATACTGCCAATCTACGACCGGATGTGCGCTTTGTATCTGCTGAAAATCCCAAACAACGAATCCATATTCAGCTCAACGAAATACCCGGCATGCCTAAACTGGGATACACATTAAAAATAGGGAGTCAAACAGTGTGTTCCGATAAGTCGGGGCTTGCAGCTCTTTCACTTTCAGAGGGAATATATGATGTTGATTTTTTTGAGAATGAGAATCTCCTGCTTTCAGAGTTACTCACCGTTTCAGGAATTGTGGATACCGTGGTTTTCACAATGTATCCTGATGTGACAGGTGTCAGGGACAAAACACAGGCCAAAGGCATGTCTTTTTTCTATGATCAGCATTACATCCGCATCAACTCTAATATAGACAATTTTAAGGTTAAAATGGAATTATATACGGTATCCGGGGTGAAATTATGGACCAAATCAGTCTCAAAGAATCATCCTGTTTATATCGGATCACTCTCCCCCGGGGTTTATATTTTAAACTCACATGTACAATGCATTAAGCTCATTAAAAACTGACCTCAAATTAATACATTATGAAAAGCTTTCTCTACTCTTTTGCATGGATGTTTCTGCTCCTTTTCCCCCAGGTTGCACAAGCAGGTTACTTCTCAGTGAATATAAGTTCAAAAACCGATAGTATTACCTTCGATTACAAGATATATCAGGATGGACCTGGGTTTAGTAAAACCTATTTGGATCGAATTGATTGTTATTTTCTCGTTCAGAATTCAAATGACACTATTTTTCTTTTTGGGGCCAACTTTAAAAATCAACAAGTGGATGCCAATACCATGGCCGCAGCTGCAGATGTTACATGGGATGGTTCATATAAAGGGCCACTCATGGCTGAAATGTATTCAGATACATACCATTTAAATTCATGGAGTTACCCCAAAGACTGGACTGCAGAGTCACTTACATTTATTTTTAAAACAACCCAAGGAAGTTATAGTGAAATTGGCGAATACACAACTAGCCCAAATGATGACTATATTGTATCTTACCCGCTGCCTCAGCCCCTGGTGAACATCAATAGAATTGGAAATTATGGAAATTATGTGGAGATACCCTATTTCCTGATGCTGGTGAGCGATGATGAAATTGACAGCGCAATTTGGGATGTTGAAGGATATGGAAGCATAAAGGGTTTGAATGCGAATGTAGTTTTTGATGCTGCCGGTACCTTTGGGCTAAGTGTTACCGCATTTTCTGGTGGTTATACCCGCATTGTAAATTTGCCGGATTATTTTACTGTCAAAGCTAAACCTGATTTTCCTTTTAGCATGCGCATTATGGAAAAGAAGGAAGAGATGGAATTTACTTATCTGACACATAGGGAAGGGGCCTTTTCAATCTGGGATATACAAAGCTATTACATTGACCCTTCTACAAATAATGAGGTGTTCCTGTTTGGGGGGCATCCTGATGAAATGGGTGATATGGTCGACTCGGTTAAGATGAATAACCTCTATGGATCTGACCTTCGGTCCATTCAGGATTTTAAATATACAGGGAATTGGTACCATATGGATTCATGGCTCTATCCTAAGGATTTTTCATTTGATACCCTGAAGGTAAAAACAGTCGTGCAATGGTCAACTGGCTTAAGGTACGGGGGAACAGGAGGTGCAATCTTCAAGGATAGCCTCATAAAAACATACCTCCTAAAACAAGCCAACCTGGTGCTGAGTATAGATTCAGGCATCTATAATGGGATCCCCACGACCGTTCGTGCTTCTTCGGATTCGGAAATTGATGTGTGGAAATGGGAGATTGAAGGTCAGGCAGCCATTTATCAACAGAACCCAACACTGACCTTCGATACCTCGGGTGTATTTGACCTCACACTGACAGCAATGTCTAATGGCCTTAAAACAGTGCTTCGGAAGCCTGATTTTATAAAGGTAAATGCTTCTCATGATTTGGAAATCAAGCACAATTTTTTATCCGCAATACCCAAAAATACGCCATACACTACAAAATTTACAGCCATTTGCGTGTTTGGAGATCTAAGCTATTCTGCCACTAATTTACCGGTTGGGGCTGTCTTGAATCACCATTCTGGCGTATTTAGTTGGAAAAACCCTTTACTTGGTGATTATGAATTTACAGTGACAGCAAGTGATGATAGCATGCAGGTATCAGAAACAATTTTTTTCTCTGTTACTCCTCCTGCCATGTCTGTTGCTTTTAAGGTGGTTAATAACCTGGGTGAAAAACTTGAAAATGCAGTGCTAAAAATAGATACAACCGGGCATCATCAGTACATTGAAATGAAGACCAATGAAAATGGCGACGCACAGGAAATGAAAAGTCAACAAAGCAATATAAACCTTCAAATTAATAAGCAATATCCCATCATGGTTACTTATGAGGATTGGCCCGTTTATTCAGAAGCAATAACCATTACCAAAGACAGCACTTATCTTATACAGCTTAATGCGCGCAGTTTAGTGTTGCAGGATGTGACATTTTACGCAGATACAATTACAAAAGACCGGGGAAGTTATACCTTATCCGGAAATGTAAACATCAATCACCTTTTGTTTTTTAATGACGGCAATCTTTTAATCGATAATACTCAGGATAAACTTCCTGTCCTTTCAACCACAGCTGGTTTAAGTGTGAAGGGCGGTACTATTAATGAAACGTTATTATCTGGAAGCAGTAAAAAGGAATTTTACCTGTATAAGCGCATGTTTTTCCCAAGAGAAAAAGACATGTCTTTCAATGTTGGTGATATTTGTAATATCCCTTTGAACGGGACAATATTAACCCTTTATAACAGTGGGGTTGAATTTGCGACATTTCCAGAATTACCCTGGATTATTGGAGAAAGCATCATGGAAACGGGCTATTTTTTCAGAAGCATCTTATTGGACCTTATTCGTGCAGGAAATCTGGATTTGGATGGCACAAAGGAAATGATAGAAACAGCACGTGACTTGAAGGATGAAGCAGAGACCGATACCTTAATCCTTGCAAAAAAGAATGCCCCAGGGCGGACTAAAAAGCTGTTTGAAAAGCTGAAGGATTTATCCATTTCAATTGATAAGGTTGAAGTCATTAAGTATTTAGATACCATTAAGGGGAAAACACAGGATGTTACCATCGAAAAACTTTCAATAACGAAAAAAGGCATTGGACTGGATGAATTTTCTGCGAGTTATCAGGGACTTAATGATCGGTTTGATTGTAAGGCACACCTTAAATGGGGATCAGATGAAGAGACCAGATATAAATCCGGCGTTTTAATGGATGATCCTGTTCAGGATTTGCAAGCAAGATTAACAAGATCCTTCAATGATTACGATGAAATGAAAGATGTCCCTGTAATTATAAAGGATGAATTTGGGGAGCCAATATACAACACGACGTATGATGAATTCATCGATCTTACAGATCAGCTGGCATTTGATGAAAGCATTAGAAGGAAGGGAGCACCAATTAGTGGATTTGGTGTAGAATTTGCAATCATAAACGGTAAAATTGAAAAAATGATTCTATCCATGGATATCTCTATCCCAATCCCTTCAACAGGATTTGAAATCACAAACATATCAGGTGGTGTAGATAAGCTAACCCAAACCAATCCAATAACGGGTAAAACAAGGTATTCAACCGACAGCATGATTGTTTTATTAAATTGCGATGTGGAGGATCAAACGCCGGCGAGCATTGTTGCTTTTAGAGAAGCTGGATTTGTTGTTCAGCCTTTTAATTATTTTGAAGGCTCCGGAAAACTGGAACTGGCAGATAAAGAAATAGGACAAGGTAAAATTAGTTATGATGCCTCCGTAACAAAATTCAGTACCGATATGCAGGTCAATGTGATGGATATTTTTACAGGGCGCTCTCAGATATCCATTTCAAGTAATGCCATGTCGGCGTCTTCCATGATGAATATCAAAACACCTTCTGATTTACCAGGCGGTTTTGGATGGGTGTCTGACAGACATATTGGGTCTTTCCAGAGTGTTTTTTCGAATAAAATGGTAGGGGCGAAGGTGACCGTCGGTAAGCAGGTTACATCCTATGAGAAAGTTAAACAAAGAGGATGGTGGAAAAAAGTAAAAAGGGCGGCGAGAGCTGTGGTGAAAGCTGTCGTTTATGTTATTCAGGAGATAAAATCTTATTTGAACTTTGATTTGGGGATTGGTTATGATTTTGATTCACAAAAGGTTCTGTTTGGCGATAATGTTAAAATTCCGGACATCCGGCGCCTGTGTTATCGGGGCGATTCGCTCATCTATGAATATACAGTGAACGAAGATACCCGATTGATGTATGTAACAGTTACTGATACAAGTTATTCAATAGATTCCATTGATTGTGAGCTATTTGATGTGTATAACAAAAGGGTTGGCGATGAAGTGCTTTGGTTCAGAAAAGAAAATGAGGTAATTGCCGTTGTGCCTCATCCTGCCATCGGGACATGGACCGTCAAGGTTGATTCTTTGAAATACCCTTTTGTTGATATTCATATTTCGATGATGAATAATGCACCTCAGGGATACATGGCACTGACGCCTATTCCTGGCACAACACAAACTGAAGTCAGTGCATGGTTTAACGATACAAACGATACATTAAAGGTTAGCATTTTTCTTGATGAGGATTCCATCGGGTTTAATGGCTTCCCTATCACAACATTTAAAGTACTTAACAATGCGGGCATTAAATTTATTTATACCCCACGGTTCTTAAATCCGGGAAGATACTACTTCTATTTTGGACTTTCCGATGGTTCAAACATTCCCAGATATCAGTATGCACAAGGGAATCTGTTGGTGCCGGAAGGTAACCTGGCTCCACCTCTTAATGTGAAAAGTGCGTTTTCAGATAGCAGCATTACGGTTTTCTGGAATAAACCTGCTTCACCTGAAGTGGATTATGTTAACCTGCTTCTGGTGGATCAGTTTAGTGGAAACAGTTTTGTTAAGGAGATCCAAAATGATACATGCTATGTGTTTCAAAACCTTAAGTTATCACGAAGTTATACCTATACTGTGAATAATCGCAGCTTTGACGGTGCTGTGAGTCAGTCCGTTACAGGGGATGTGTTTTTATCATCATCCGTTCAAAATAATCCTCCAATATGGCACAACTTAAAAGAAGGTGAAATTTTTGAGTGTTTTGCAATGGATTCACTGGAACTTGAACTGAATGTAACCGATCCTGAAGACGATGCTATTGAACTGATGGTAGAGGCAGAAGCAGGACACGCGCTTCCAGGTGATAATTTTTTAGTTGATAAAACGATTCGGTGGATCACAGGATATGATGACAGAGGTATTTATGCCTTTAATTTAATTTGCAGTGATGGTATTAACAGGGATACAGTCCCTATTAATATCCTGGTTAAGCCTGCAGAGGACAAAGTTGTAAGCCTTGAGTTCCTGTCCACTAAACTGCATGAGGGAGACTTTATGTTTCTGTTGCTTAACGAGCCAGAGGCAGTGGATCCCTTTAAAACAGTCTGGTTATACAATGAAACTCAGCAGGATTCAATAGCTGTTGAAATGCATAAAGTAAGCAATACAAGCTATCAGGGACGTTTTGATATTTCGTATTTAAGGCGTTCTATAATAAGGGTTCAGGAAGGTGATACCCTGGTAGCATGTTATTTTATGCCTGATGATACTGCTTATGCTTTTGCCATATTTGATTCCATTCCTCAATACATTGATGTTTTGCCGCCAGATCCAATCATAGATTTAAAGGCTGAGTTAATTGGGAAGCAACTTCAGGTAATCTATACTGTTCCAAAGGATTATAAAGGATATCCGCTGGTGCCTAGACTGCCCTGGGGATTTGATGTCCGCTATGCATTCGATAAGTTGGACAATGAACTTGCGTATCTTGGGTCAAACTCGTTGGAGGGGCTGTCTTTAAGCATCCCTGAAATGAATGATTTTGGAAAAGATACCATACGATTTGATATTTCAGATTTGTATCAATATGCCGAACAATACAACTTTGAAGGGGCAGATCATATTGCCAATCATCACCGAATATGGCTTAACGTAAAAACTTTTGACGCGAAATATAATTATTCGCCGATGAGTAACACTGTGTACGTTGATTATATTAGCAATCCCTATGATCTAATTGCTAAGGTAACCGAATCATTTAGCATACAACTGGATTGGAAAGGTCCTAAAAAATTGGAACAAGACAATTTCTTTAAATTCTACAGGGTTTATCGGAAAGTAAATAACGGAGATTATCATCTGGTTGGGAAAACAGAGCATACCAGTTTTGAGGATCTGCCTGGGGAAGAGGTGGATGAAGGGATGCTTAATTATAAGGTTGTAGGTGTATATTCAGTAGCAGAGTCATCTCCTGCATTCTCCTCACCAGTGACATTTGACCGCTTTACGGATGTGAGTATCTATTGTAAGGATCTGCGTCCGGATGCAGATGGTTTAAATGCTTGTACTATCACTTTAGTTCCGGTTCATGAAGGGGCAACACTGACGGATTCTACAAATGAGGACGGTTTGTTTTATTTTGGTGCAATTGAGAATTCTAAGTATGCCCTAATTCTTTCCGATTCAGCGAATATCTATATCAGTGATACGATTACTGTTCGTTCAAACAACAGTTTCTTTATGTACAGCATCACAGGATTCAATGATCATCTATTGAGAAAGTGTGGTGTAACAATTTATCCCAATCCTGTTAAACATAAGATGACTATAAATATGTCTGAGTTTAATGGAAACATTGATAAGATTCGCATTGTATCTGTTAATGGGAAACTCATCACAGATTATACTTCAAACAGCACTTTATTTTTAACTGTAGAGACCTCTGCTTATCAAACAGGAGTGTATCTTGTTATTATTTATTCTGATAAGGGTGTTTTTACACAGAAATTCTCGGTCCTCTAATAACCTCATACGTAAGAATAGGCATACGCTAAAGTCCATTGTAGATAAATTGTAATTTTAAATTAGCGCAAGCAACTAACATTTTTGCATATGTCATAGTGGGGTTGTGTGGTTTTGGTAGCAGTCTTCCCCGCAGTCAGTGTCGGCATCGATACAGACACGCGCCGCCGATAACTGCGGCACATCCAATTTAAGGTTAAGCTTTATCGAGAAAGCAATATTCAGTTACAATCAAAAAATTGGACATTATCCCGATCATTGTTCAGCATTTATCTACAATCGCGTTGTTTGTCCAATAAATTAAAAAAAACTGAACAAATGATTTCAGACAATCTACACTTCGTTGAACTGAGCGCCGCACGCATCTTGACAAAAACGTTGCCAACATTTATAACAATTTACTCTAATTAAAGTACTATTTTTGTCATTATTATTTTAGTAGATACTTACAGAGTCATAAACAATAAATTTAGAGTATATGAAGCGCTCATTATTAGTTATTTTTAGTCTTGTTTTAGTAATGATTTTCTCAACTTCTTGTGAAATGGTGGAGGAAGAAGCAAGTTTTGACCAGACATTAATTATTGGAAAATGGAAAAGTGGTACTTTATTCGAACGGTATGACTTAGACAGTACTGGGGCTACCTGGGATACAGCCGATGATGTTACCGAAGCAGAGGCACAGAAGTTCACCTGGACAATTGAAATTGATCAGTTAGAGCAAATTCATATTATTGAGAATGGTGGCTTAGTGCCAAAAGTTTATACGCTTACAAACTTAACGGAAACCACATTAGCGTATGTAGACGATTACGGCGTATCTAAAACATTTACTAAGCAATAGTAATATGAGAATATTAAAAAAGATTGGGATAAGCTTTCTAGGATTCGTCTTGGTAATAATAATAGCTGCTACAATCGCTTTGTGGTATGTTTTTACACCAGAAAAATTAACGCCAATAGTTAATAAACAGGCAAATAAATATTTAAGTTGCCAAACGAATATCGAAAAAGTAGAACCAACCTTTTTTAGTAGCTTTCCGAATTTTGGGCTTGAATTAAGCAATATTTCTTTAATAGGTAATACGACTTTTACCAATACGGATACGCTATTGTCTTCGGATAAATGTTTTGTTTCTTTTGATGTAATTGACTATTTATTCGATGACAATATCACAATTACGTCTTTACGCATCGAAAATGGCTATTTGAATTTTAAAATTGATGCAGCAGGTCATTCTAATTTAGATATTCTTGTTGAAAATTCTGATTCTACAGAAACAGATACTACAGCATTTGCTTTTGGGAAAATTGATATTCGTGATTTTGAATTTAAGAATTTCAATGTTAAATATACCGATGAGTCAACATTGACAAAGGCCAATATTGAAAATTTAAATGCACACATTGAATTTTTATACGATTTGCAAGAGCAGTATGTTGATTTGGATATGCAGTTAAATAAGATGCGATATACAACATCCGATTCAATGGCCCTTTATGTTGCTGTTAATGACTGTGATATTAAGATTAAATCAAAGGCAGAAGATAAAAATCTATTTAAGTCTGATTTAAAATTTATGTGTGAGGCAATGTCGTTTTCCATGGAAGGTGATACCCTTTTATCAAATATGAAATTTGATGCACATTTGCCTATCAATATAAACCTTTCCGAAAACGCTTATGATTTAACAGCGCTTAAACTTATTGTAAACGACGAGCAGGAAGTGTCGCTGAGTGGTAATATAACACTTATGAATGGTGATTCAATATCTACAGATCTTATTTATGCTACTAATATTTTGGATGTTGAGAAAATAATTGCACTAATACCAAACGCTTATTCCGAATACTTAGAAGGCTTAACAGCAAAAGGGAAGGCTCAGATAACAGGGGCGGTAAAAGGTGTGTATCTTGACACATTAATGCCGCTTATCAATGCACATATTGATTATGAAAAAGGAGAAATTGAATACCAGGATTATCCAGTCGTAAAAGATATTAAACTATCCATGTCTACTCTATTGGACTTGAATAATTCACAGCGCTCAGATATAAAGATTAATAGTAGTTATGCTAAAATTATGCGTAGTTCTGTTTCTTTAAAAGGAGATATTACTGATATTTTAGAAATACCTGCTTACGATATCTATGCAGATGGTGATTTTAATTTAGATGATTTTAAGTCGTACATACCAAAAGACCAGAATGTTATTATTAAAGGTCTGCTTAATGGAAATATACATGCCAAATTCTTGCAGTCCGATTTGGATAATGAGGCTTATCACCGCATATTTTTAAAGGGGAAGTTGAGAACTCAAAACTTTTATGCAGTTTATAATGATAGTATGAAGGTAGATTTACCTTTCGCAGATATTGAATTGTTATTGCCCGGGAATAGCAAAGCAAGAAAGGACCTTAAATTAGCCAATGTTACAATTGCAGCACCAGATATGGATCTTGAAATGCATCCAACGATGAAAGCTGTTACCAAGGATCTGGAGCTTTCTGCTGATATAAATAATATGGTAGAAGGTATTTCTGCACCAATAACACATTGTGTATATAAAGTGGGAAGTTTGTATGCTAGCTACGACACTTTAACTGTCAATGCAAATAATGCTGATGGATACCTTAAATATGCGCCGGAACTTATAGCGGAAAAAGAAATAGCAATCATTAATTCTACAATTAACAGTCAAGACATATCCATAGCAAGTAAGGATCATGTTTTGTTTGATGCTAAAAAATTGTATGCCAAAACAAATGTTACATATGACGAGTCGCAGTCAAATGTTATGAACCAATGGCAACCAGAATTAGCCATTCACTTTTCCGATGCCAGTTATAATGTAAGTGAACAACTGAATGGCCAAATTATAAGCATGAGGAGTACGCTAAATCCAGATGCGATGGAGATTGAGAAATTTGATTTAACAGTCGCTGATTCAGACTATAAGCTTAGCGGTAAATTAACGAACATCTCAAACTATCTTAATGATAAAGGATTGCTAAAAGGGGACTTTGATTTAGTTTCTAAAAGCACCAATGTATATCAGTTGATGGACATTTTTGATGGTCTGGGAAGTGCAGATTCTACACGCGTAAGTAATGATCCCGTGAGTACAGAAGATGATCCATTTATGGTGCCTCTGGGCCTTGATTTTCACTTAAATACAAAAATAGATACGGCAATTGTAAATGAGAATGTCATCGAAAATATTAGAGGTGGACTTACCGTAAAAGATGGTACCCTTGTTCTGGATCAAATGGGTTTTACAAATAAAGCAGCTCATATGCAGTTAACAGCGATGTATAGATCCGCCAGAAAGAATCACCTTTTTACAGCGATTGATTTTCATCTTTTAAACATTGACATTGCAGAGCTTATCGAACTAATGCCTTCAGTTGATACTATCATACCAATGCTAAAATCATTCGAAGGTCGAGGCGAATTTCATCTGGCAGGAGAGACTTATCTTAAGAGCGATTATTCGCTCAAGGAATCTACCATTCGTGGAGCCGCTGCATTCGAGGGACAGCAGCTTACTATTATGGATAACGAAACGTTCGACATGATTGCCAGTAAATTACAGTTTAAGAAAAAAACAGTGAACGTTATTGATAGCCTTAGTGTTGAAATGACGCTCTATAAAGATGAGGTTGATCTATATCCATTTTTGATTGTAATGGACGATTATAAAGCTGTTATATCGGGACGCCATACAATGGATAATCGCTTCAAATATCATATTTCGGTAACTGATACACCATTGCCTGTTAGATTAGGATTAGATATTAGTGGTACCATGGAAGCATTAAATTATAAGCTTGTGCCTTGTCAGTATAAGCATCTTTACAACCCCCAAAAACAAGGTAAATTAGAAGAGCGAACTTTAGGTCTGAAAAAACTGATTTCAGAATCCCTTAAAGAAAATGTAAAACCGATTGATTAGAATTTAGCTGTAAAAGTGAATACAAAGTCAAGAATAGCATCAATATTAATTATAGATAAACAAGCTATTTTGTGTTGGCAAAAACAGAAAGATGCTTATTCATCTTTTTTTATTGTTTGGTGGTAAAATAGACATGAGAAAGTGACTTCTACCAAAAGAATATTATAATGATTGATATAATTAAATTATTTTTCACCTATTCTTCTTCATAAAAATATTACGGAATCCCAGCTATGCACAATTTTAATCGTTGAACACACAAACAACAAAAATCTGTTCTTTTCCATCATTTCGAAATTCATTTGGCATGGTTGACAAATACAACAAGTGAAAACTCACCTTAATATTTAAACTCCCATAAAGTCTTGCTTACTTCGCTGGCATAAAGTACAAATGCGGATGTTTTACTTTGGAGGCTGTGTTGAACTCAACATATTTCCTCACAAGTGGCTTCCAGTTACTACTTTGTACAGAGAGTTTTTAATTGCATGTTCAGATCTTCTACTGGCTTTCGTTTTGTTTTGGAAACAAAACGTATAATGAATCTAACTGGAAAAGAAGGGTTGATGGAATACCTCAAATAACTACAACTTAATCCGATTTGCTTTTAAAAGGTCGTATATCTTCGCTATGCTTGATCTGATTCAATAGAATTCGATGGCCATCCCTTTGCTGGTCAACCCTAAACATATAAGGCAATCCTGTGTTTATTTTATATAACATAACAACTTAAAATATGTATAATATGAAATACTTTAAATTTATTCTAATATTCTTAAGTGTCATATTATTCACTTCGTGTTATTCTGTAAGAATAGTTAACACCAACGGTGCCCCACAGTTAGATCCATTTTCTGATAGAGATGATTACTATAGGGGTATGGCTGTGGTTGAATTAGATACTGTGATAAGTAAAAAAATTACTTCAAAAGATTTTAACTATCTCATAAAGGAATCAGATGTGTGCGAATCTGGTAAAATCAATATCATTGAATACCGTAATACCTTTGGTAGTTTATTGCTGAATGTCGTAACATTCGGCAGTAAGCGAAAAGTGAAAATTAAATATGTTTGCGAAAAACCCTCAAATTAAACATCATGGCAACCACAAAATCAAAGTTGCGTAACAAGTGGGATACCTTGCATAAAAATGGCCCTTTTGATTTAAAACTGTTGTATCAAACCAAATTGGAGGATGAGCGATTAATGCCAAATAAAATTGATCGTTATAATGATGCAGCATTAGAAATTCAACGTTTAATCAAAGATACCCAAAATGCAGGTGAAGGCTTTCGAGCTTACGGTTCTGCGTGGTCTATGAATAATATTGCAAGTCATAAAGACCGCATGCATTTTAATGGCTTTATGAATATTTCAATACCAATTCATCCAAATGATTGTAATGCCAATACCAAGTATGACCCAAGCAATTTATTTTTGTTTGAATGCGGAAATACGATTAAAGAAATATCCGAAACCTTAGCTGAAAATGGGAAGTCACTCAAAACAAGTGGTGCCAGTAATGGGCAAACCATCGCAGGCTGTATTTCAACGGGGGTGCATGGCGCAGGCTTAGATGTTGGATCTGTACAAGATTATGTTGTGGGATTGAATCTTATTATTGGCCCAAATCCAGACGATATCGTATACATAGAACCCGCATCAAAACCAGGTTTGAATGATGCTTTTGTACATACCTTGCATGCCAGAGTGATAAGAGATGATGATTTATTTTATGCCGCATTGGTGAGCTTAGGAAGTTTTGGATTTATACATGGGGTGGTGATTGAGGCAGAGCCATTATTTCTAATTAAGCGCTATGTTAAGAAAGTTAGCAAGCAATTGGCTTTTGAATTGGCAAATACGATGGATTTTAAAAATTCGGCATTTACAATTCCTTGTGAGACGGATGCCAATGGCAAAGGAAACAGACCATTTCATTATAAAGTTTTTATAAACCAATATAGTGACGAAACCGATTGTGTTGTGGAGATCATGTATAAAAAGCCCTATACTGATGTGTATCCAGATCCATTTCCTATTATAAAAGAATCGTTGTATAGAGATTTAGTATATCTATTTGTAAAGATTGCCGAAAACTTTCCCAAAAGGATTCCGTGGTTAGTTAAACGTTTACGAAAAACGATTCTTCCTGCCGTGAATGAAGAAACCACAGGCATGTTAAAAGAAGTCTTCTGGGATGCGCCCTATCAAGGCCCAGCTTTTGCATGTTCGTTCGGTATTGACCATAAACACTCAGAAAAAGCGATGACCCTTTTAGGTGAGCTCACAAGAGATGAAGGTCCCATACCAGGCATATTTGCTTTGCGCTTTGTAAAACAAACAAAAGCAACCATTGGATTTACCAAATTTCCCATTACTTGTATGATAGAAATAGATGGAGTCCTTTGGGAAAAAACCAGACGCATTATGAGTTTGAAAGAATATTCCAGAAGGATGATAGAAGTTTTGAAATCCAATAATATTCCATTTACCATGCATTGGGGTAAAAGTGGCGATTGGGAATTCCCAGATTTGGTAAAACACATGTATGGTGATGCCTCAGAAAAGTGGATGGAGCAACGCAAAAAATTACTATCACCAGTGATGCAAACCTTATTTTCTAATTCATTTTTAAAAACAATAAAATTGGATTAAGCCTATTTTTAATATAACGACCCCTAAAAAGTTAAAATGCATACGACTCACTTAAATACAAAACGCTTTTAATTTTGAATTAAATCACTTACGGCACTTTGTTGGACTGTTGCTGAACGCATCTTGATTAAAAACGAAAAAAACTAGAAAATCATGCCACGTGCTAAAACCATACAGAATGTCCTTGAGCAGCTAGATTCTATTATTAATGAAAGCATCGATACCAACAACAGGATGGGTTTGTTTGCCTATATCTATAGACGAACGACCGCTGAGATAGCTTCTGAGATTTCCTTAAGTCATTTTGACGACAACCAATTTATGGAAGTCTTGGATGTGGCATTTGCTAACTTATATCTGGATGCTTATAGGGATTATAAAAATAACCAGCAAGTAAGTGCTGCCTGGGCCTATGCCTTTGATCATGCCGATGAGTCCCTGACCATTCTGCAACATATTATGTTAGGTATGAATGCTCATATAAACCTGGACCTTGCGATTGCTACGGCCACAACCATGTCTGGAAAGGAAATTACTGATATTGAAGATGATTTTAACAAAGTGAATGACATCCTCTTTCAGATCACCAATGAGTTGCAAGACCGCCTCAGTCGTGTATCACCCTTAATGTTTATTGTTGACTTGCTTGGGAAAAACATAGATGAAAAGTTTATTGACTTTAGCATGCGTAAAGCTCGCCAACAATCTTGGAATTCAGCAATCCTACTTTGGACACTAGGGGAGGGCCAAAGTGAAAAAACAATTAATAAGATAGACCAGGTTGTTCTTAAAGTTAGTGAGCGGATTAAAAATCCTAAAACAAGAATGCTTCGTTTTTTACTTAAGCTCATGCAAAAGTTTGAAACCAGACAAGTGAGTCGAATCATTGCTAAATTAAAAATTGGATAAACTAATAACCTGAGTTCGACATAAATTATCCCCACAGTTTAAGCTGGTTTTTATCAGAAATTGAAACAACTTTTAGTAGGACTATCAACCTCTTGACTTTATTGCACAAAAAAAGGGACTCATTACTGAATCCCTTTGTGGCCTTTGTTCGCCTAAGCCTTTTATGGTAGGCGAGTCCCGACTAAGCTAACACTTCGTCGGGCGAAGGTGGAGAATAGGGGAGTCGAACCCCTGACCTCTTGACTGCCAGTCAAACGCTCTAGCCAACTGAGCTAATCCCCCAATATTTTTGAGCAACTTCTGGTATTCTCTCTGAAATAGCGAAGTTGCCTGTCCCAATTTTCATCGGGAAGCTAATCTCTCTTCGTGCGGCAAAACGCTTGCAAATATAAATATTTTTTTGAATTGTCCATGGCAGGCAGCAGCAAATCAAAGATTCTTTTATGAATTTATATTTTGAGTAATATTTTTTATATTTATGCATCAAAACGTCATAAAATGAAGATTCAGGAAAAAGTGATTGAGGCCCGACCTACAATACCCAATTTGATCAGATCCATGAGTCTGGTGCTACTTGTGGGGTATGTCGGTTTCCTGCTGCCCCTGACCAGACCCGTTTTTAGTTTTATGACACCCATTATTGTCATTCTTGGAACACTGGTTTTATTTTGGTTTCGGAGTGGAGAAAAAAAGAAAGTTTTTTTCCTTTGGTCTGTGCTTGTGATTGTAGCAGGATTTTTTGTTGAAGTGCTTGGCGTGAATTCAGGTCTTGTTTTTGGTGAATACACCTATGGTAACGTTCTTGGCTTAAAGGTGTTTGGTACGCCATTACTTTTGGGTATTAACTGGTTTTTAGTATGTTATGCATCCATTGGAGCCATCGAAGAGATGAACTCGCCCATGTGGATTAGAATTCCTTTAACGGGTGTTTTGATTACAACCTTTGATATTGTACTGGAGCCCGTGGCTATTGGACTTGGAATGTGGGAGTGGAACACAGAAAGTGTGCCTTTTCAAAACTATTTTGCATGGTTTGTGATTGGTTCCTTATTCACGGGATTGTACCATGCATTTGGACTTAAATCCTACAATGCATCTGCCGGACCTGTTTATATTTCAATGTTTACCTTTTTTCTGTTTATGAATTTGGTTTTCCTTTTTTGATTCTCTTATTTTGATCCATGATTAAATCTGTGAAAAAGTTACTTGCAATTCTCGTGTTTCTTATTTCCTGTTCTCATGTTTTTGCAGTGGATTATGACCTTCACTTTTATAAGGCCTTTTTAACTGAAGATATACAAAGATGGGAAGAGCTGTTGAATGAGATGGATCAGAATTATAAAACAAATTCCAAAGATTCTTTGTTGCGAAAAATTGTAAAGGCCCGATTTGGTTTAATCAATTTATACAATCGTATTAAAGAAGAAGATAAGGCGGGAGATGAATTGAAAATCCTAGAGAAAAACATTGAGACCTTGTTGGATAAGTACCCTGAGGATGCATGTTTGTGGGCTAACAGAACTGCGCTTATAGGGATGTATATTAACCTAAAACCATACAAAGTGATGTTTTATGGTCCGCTTAGTCTTGATTACATTTCAAAAGCAAGAGCGCTGAATAAAAACCTGCCGGAAGTAATGATTGAGTATGGAAATGTGAAGTACAATGCCCCTTCGTTTGCCGGTGGGGACAAAGATTTAGGGAGACGACTATACCGTGATGCAATTGCTAAAATGGTTGCTGATTTGGATACATATAAAAATGACTGGTTTTTTTTGATGGTCCATATAAATTATGCGAATATTCTCAAGGTAGAAGGGAAAAAGAAAGAAGCACTTCAGTTGTATGAATGGTTGTTGAAATATGAGCCAGACTACAAGCTATTGTCAGACAAACTTATTCCGGAGATTAAAAAAGAGTTGAATCTTAATTAATGTTCGATCTTGCAACCATAGGTTCGTTTATTGGTGTATCGGTGGTACTGATGTTTGCTCCTGGGCCAGATATTATTTTTACGCTGACACAAGGCCTGACAAATGGTCGTAAAGCCGGCCTTACTGTTGCATTGGGACTGGCCTGCGGTAATTTTGTTCATACACTTGGCGTGGCTTTGGGCTTGTCCGTTATCTTTGAGTCCTCCCAACTTGCATTTTGGATCGTAAAGCTATTTGGCGCAGGATATTTGTTTTATCTGGCTTTTATGAGTTATGTACATCGCAAAGAAGCAATTGGTGAAAGCACAAGCGGAGGAAAACAGGAACCAAATCTATTTAGAAAAGGATTTATCATGAACGTTTTAAATCCAAAAGTTGCCATCTTTTTTCTTGCATTCTTACCACGATTTGTGAATCCTGAGAATGGATCATTGCCTGTACAGTTTTTAATTTTGGGGACTCTGTTTGTGGTACTTGTGATTTTTGTATTTGGTGCAGTTGGCTTTTTTGCGGGATCATTGGGTGGATTATTCCTTAAAAATAAACGGTTCTCGTATACCATGAACCTTATCTCAGCCATTGTTTTTATTGGAATAGCAATCTCATTGTTGTTGTTTTAAATTAAATATTGTCTCCACGGTCTCCCTTCCGTCCTGCTCGTCCCGCGTCCCGTGTCCCGCTCGTCCCGATTGTCCCTCGTCCCGATTGTCCCTCGTCCCGATTGTCCCGCGTCCTGCTCGTCCCGCGTCCCGCTCGTTCCGATTGTCCCGTGTCCCGGTTATCCCGCTCGTTCCTCTCGTCCCGTGTCCCTCTCGTCCCGTGTCCCTCTCGTCCCGTGTCCCTCGTTCCTCTCGTCCCGCGTCCCGCGTCCCGATTGTCCCGTGTCCCGGTTATCCCGCTCGTTCCTCTCGTCCCGTGTCCCGCTCGTCCCGTGTCACGCTCGTCCCGTGTCACGCGTCCCGGTTATCCCGCTCGTCCCAGGGTATCAGTTAAAATCCAAGATTGAACCCAAAATTAAAGGTGGTTTGCTTGCCTCTGAAAAAGGAAGGTGTATAGCTTGTCAGATCTTCTCCTGATGCCTCGGAAAGACTAACTCCGGTAAATAAATACAATCCGGAGATGGGTTGGTATACCAGATCCAGATTAAAGGCATTGTAAAGCCACTTTTCCTCATCAATAAACGGATGTCTGGTTAAATCTGTTGACGTTCTGATATAACCATATTCTTCACCCTTAGCAGCAAGAATATAGTCTGCTGTGAGTTGCAGATTGGGGATGGGTTTGAAAGAGACAGACATAAAATGCTCATACGCATTGTCCCTCAGGTAATGCCCGAGATTATATGAGTTACTTGCATAAGTGGTTGTAACTACATCGTGTTGAAATGTAATAGGAACCGTTCTGGTATATTCATAATTGAATGAAAT
>JBFHER010000005.1:0-39046 GCA_041584055.1 Bacteroidales bacterium | reverse complement strand
GATATGAAGACAAATTATCTATCTTTACTGAGCTGATTAATTACCTTTGCTAACGATAATTTTTAAAATGCTGAATGACAGCAAATTAAGATTTTAAAAAGTTACCGTTAGTCATAATTCCATGAAAAGATAAAATTAGAACTATGAATATCACATTTTTTATACTTATATTTTTTGTTTTTCTAATTCCATTTTCCGCGAATCAAAAAATATATTCTTTCGACAAACCTGACTTTAAAATTTCAAAAGTCATTAATATTCTTTGGTGTATTTTTTTGATTTGGTATGTATCAATGGATGCAAATAATGTTAAAACGTTAATTTTTGACTTTGTAGCATTCAAATCCAAATACTTACCAAATGTTGGGAGTATAAATGGGGTTGTCATATTTTCAAGTGAACTGCTTGATATCATTCTAAATTTATATTTGATTGTAATAATATTCTTCCTGGTTCGGAGAGACAAAAAACACAGGAAAAGACTTTTATTTTTAATTCCATTATTATTCGTAACAACAACAGTCCAAGGTTATAGAGTGCTTGTAATAAATTTGGAGGAACAGGTTACTGTTCTTCAAAGTTATCTTTTCCCGATAATTATTTCACTGTTTATATATGTGCCACTATTCCTGACATATAATAGTAAGACCTTCAAAAAAATGATGATTTTAAATGATAAGGGAGTAAGAAAAATAGTTCAAAAAGAATAAATGGCAGCACATAACAAAGTGCAAACTAAATGCGGCTTATAAATTAAAAAATAACAACTTCGCACAAAGCTAATTTAGGCTGGACAAATCAAACTTCGTTTGAAAACTTTGCCGCACTTAGCCTGCACAAACCGTTAGGCTCCATTTTTTGAAGCTTATTTGTACATTTGAATCGTAAACAAATGTTATTGTTCTAGGAGATCCTTAATAATTAAGAAAATCTAACTAACTTTGAAAATATTGAAATAAGAAATCAATTCTGTATGAGATGAAGACCATTGAAACCATAAAAAATAAACTTATTGACAGAGTATTGGCCACTAATAATGAAAAGCTTCTTAAAGCAATAGACAGCATATTTGAGTCCACCAAAGAAGAAGAGAAAGTATTGTTTTCCTCAGAACAGATTGAAATGTTATTGATGAGTGAAAAAGACATTGAAGCTGGTGAAATTGTTTCTGAATCAGAACTTGAGAAATTGGACAATCAATGGCTAAGCTAAAAATATTTTGGACCAAAACCGCAATTGCCCAAAGAAATCATACATTTGAATATTGGAATAATCGAAATAAAAGTAACTCTTATTCCATAAAGCTGAATAACCTAATCAAAGAAAGAATAAGTCTTCTCAGAATAAATCCAGAAATGGGCAAGAACACTGAATTCAGTGAAACCAGAGCTATTTCACTTGGACATTACAGTATTTTATACAAACGGACAGAGTCACAAATTTTCATAACAGGATTTTGGGATAATAGACAGAACCCTAAGAAATTGCTTAAATTCTTGAAAGGAAAAAAATAAGTCGAGTAGGTAAAGGGGAATCTCACCCCTAAACCTCTCACAGAACCGTACGTGATAGTCTCCCATCATATGCTTACGCCGAAGCTTTAGCATAGGCGCTACGGCTCTTCGAAGAAGAACTCTAAGGATGAAAACCATACGTCCAATGCACAAACAAATGTGGATAACATTTATAAATGTTGCCCAACCAGTTCCATGCTAGTTTTCGCGGTTTTCGCCTGTACCGACGATACTTATTGATTACCCATTTGATGAGCCGAAGGTTCAATAGTTGCATAGCCCGTTTCAACCCAGTTACATTAAAAATGACCAAAATAGTTAATCCAACCCCGTAAATACGGTGCCAGTATTTCGGACAGTTTCTGGATGTTAAAATGCACCATACGATGAATCTTTAACTCTCGAAGGCGTTCGTCAGATGCTGTCTCTCGGGGCGGCTGTCCCCTCGATTTTGACACAACATACGTTATTCTCGAGACCTCAATGAGGGTTCACTTGCATTCATCTCTGCAAACTCATACCTGATATCGTAATGTTGAAATTAACATTCAATACCTTTTCCTAAACGCTCAATACCATCCCGTGAAAGAACAGCACCTTTAGGTGGTTTGACCAATCCGCCTAATCAAATTAGCCGAAGCCCATAGTATGTAATACATAATATTTCTTCATCTAATCTACAGTTATGTCACTCAATATTATTAATTTGCATCCTTGAGTTACGCAGGACACACCAACGAAATGCCAACAATAACTATACGTAATATGCCTGCCGCAGGCGCAACACAGGCAAACTACGCATAGCTGCACCGTTGTGCAAAATTGGATCCAAGAGAGAAAGAGAGAAGCAAATTCATTCAAAGGGAGGGTATTCGCGGATTTGTTTTTGATAAAAGTTTTTTCAAAAGGACGAAGTATTTAAATCTATTTTTCCCTAATTAATCGTAATTTTAATACTATGGTATTTCCTAATGACAATTAAAAACATAATTATGAAAAAGTCTATTTTACTTCTAGGACTAGTTGGTTTAATCATAAGTAGTTTTACTTTATTAGTAAATAATTTGCCTACGAATAATTCTGACTTGTTTACTGGTTCGGGAAATTGCATATTATGTCATTCAGGTTCAGAAGGAGTATTAATTAATTCTGCAGGTAGAGACGTTTCTCCTGTATATCATTGGCAATCCAGTATGATGGGAAATGCGGCTAAAGACCCCTATTGGCAAGCGAAAGTTAGCTCAGAGGTTGAAGAAAACCCACATTTACAAGAGATAATTGAGGATAAATGTGCAACATGTCATGCCCCAATGGGACGTACCGAAGCAATATACGACGGTAGTTCGCATTTTACATTTAACGAGTTAAAACAAGACCCTTTAAGCCTAGATGGTGTCAGCTGTGCGGTGTGTCATCAAATTGCCCCTGATAATTTGAACGCTGTTGAAAGCTTTTCTGGAAATTATCAGATTGAGCCAGATAAGAAAATGTATGGACCCTATGAAAATCCGTTTACCACATCCATGGTTAATAATACGGGTTATACTCCTGTTCACGGTACACATATTGAATCATCGGCCTTATGTGCAACATGTCATACACTTTCTACACCATATGTAGACCAAGATGGCAATGTTGCAGGTTATTTTCCGGAGCAAATGCCTTACTATGAATGGTTGAACAGTACTTATCCAGCGCAAGAAATGTCTTGTCAGGTATGCCACATGCCAATGGTAAATGAAGAAATGAAGGTTTCATCACTGCCAGGAAATTTAGCAAACAAACGTAGCCCTGTATTCGAACATCTTTTTGTAGGTGGTAACACCATTATAAATCAAATGATGAAGGATAATTACACAGAACTAGGAATAAATAGTGGCATTGCTAATTTGGACACGACTGCATATTATTCCTTGAAAAATTTAAATAATCGTTCGATAGATGTTAGTTCTAATGTAAGTTATAGCAACAATGAAATATTAGTTGATATAACCTTAAAGAACAAGACAGGACATAAATTACCTACCGGATTTCCAAGTAGGCGCATATGGATTCACTTTTATGCAATGGATGAAAAAGGAGATACTCTATTTGAATCGGGAAAATATGACAAACAAGGTAATATTCTTTCTCAGACTGGATTTGAAATGCATTACGATACAATTTCGAACGAAGAGAATGTTCAGATTTACGAGGCTGTTTTAGGAAACACATTAAACGAAGTAACAACTATTTTATTGGAAGCTTCACAATATCTAAAAGACAATAGGATTCCTCCAATTGGTTTTGTAAATAATCAACCATATGATAGTTTAATAGCTGTTACAGGGAAAGCAAGAGTAGATGGAAACTTTAACAAAAGCGAACTTGAAGCAGAGGGTTCTGGGTCAGACCGCATAACGTATAAACTACCATTTTTAGGCAATACTTTAAAATATGGTTATGAGATTTGTTATCAAAGCATAAAGCCAATTTATGGAAGCCATATTTCGGTTTCAGAAACTGACGAATCTAAAAGGTTTACTCAAATGTATAGTTATGAGAGTTTACCTAAAACAGAAATAATAGCGAGGCAAGAACAAATTTTTTCGACTACAAGTTTAAAAGAAACAGAAATATTGCAATTGAAAATAAACCCCAACCCTACAAGTGGAAATGTTTATATTGAAGGTGTAACCCAATGGCCAATTTCTTACTGTCTGTATAACTTAAATGGTTCATTAATTGGAAACGGAACAACAAACAATTCAATAATAACTTTGAATAACCTAACAAATGGAACTTATTCTCTAAAAGTAAAAGCAGGAGAAATGGAAAAAGTATTTAAAATAATTTATAGACTTTAGTGATTCAAGCAACAACATACCGCTAACAATATATCATACGTAATGGCTGGGAAAGTATTAAATATCAAGGTTTGTGGCTCGTATCAACACCTTCAAGGTTTGATGGTGATGAGCTCCGTAAACAGCCATTACGCATACACTTGACATATCTTAGAAACTGCACTTACAAGTGTTATCACTTTCCAGCTTAACTTAGCTTAAACAACCAAGCTCACACTTCTGAACATCGCTTTCATAGGCTTTGACTCGGAATATCACAACAGTCAAATTAAATCCTACATAAATCCCTGGAGAAAATTCTTCACGCAATCGCCAAGCACATTAACGTTATATCCACCTTCCTGGCACACCAATGTTGGAATATCTAACGATTTAAACTGATTGCCAATTTTGATATAATCTTCACTGCAAAGTTTTAAACCTCCAATCGGGTCATCCATATGTGTGTCAAATCCCGCGGCTATTATTAAAAAAGCTGGATTAAATGCACGTATCTTATTAATAATTCGATCTACAGCGGCTGAATACAGCTCTAAGTTTGCATCCTTGGGCAAAGGTTCGTTATGATTCGTCCCAACTGCCTGTCCCTTTCCTACTTCGTCATCGTATCCCCAAAAGTACGGATATTCATTTGAAGGATCGCAATGAATGGATGCAGTAAAGACCGATTTAATTTCATCAAAAAACTCCTGCGTTCCGTTTCCATGATGATAATCAATATCTACAATGGCAACTTTTCCTTCAGGCAATAAATACTCTGCTGCTGTTGCAACATTGTTAAAATAACAATAACCGCCAAAAACTCGGGGACCAGCATGGTGTCCTGATGGACGACATAAAGCGTAAACTGTTTTTTCAAGTCCATTTCGAATTAGTTCAGCCCCCGTTAAAGCTGTTTCCGCAGATGCGCGGGCTACTTCATAGGTTTTCTTTTTAATAGGAGTCACTGCGTCTGTACACCAAATCCCACCCCATAAAGGCGAATCAATTTTTTTCTTTAGGTTTGCCCCTTCTCCGGGGAAAAGATCCGGATAAAACTCTTCATCATCATCCTTCAGACTTAGACCTGTTTTTAGAATATAATCGTGGTAAGGATGAATCCTTGCGATCAGTCTCTCCGGAAATTCTTTGGCAGTTACAAATTCGAATCGCTTGTCAGCTCGAAGTGCCTTCTTGATGGATTCAACACGAAGCGGCGTATCCTTCACTTCGTAGGCTTCAGGGCCTAATTGATACTTCCAGTATGGGTTATGTAAACTATCGTTGTATTTTTCAATTACTTTCATTTTAGCTTATTTTTCCTTGTTTAACAATTCGATGATTCGCTGCTGTGGAACAGCTGGACATTGTCTTTCTTTTCTACCATCCATACCGTTCGAACAAAATATGGCATTGATAACTGCCTCTTCTGTTGCTTCTACAACTGCTTCATAAACCATATCAATGTTATTGTCAGAGATACATTTTAAGTTGATAAAACTGCTATTCGAGGTATTAACCCTTGGTTTACGATTGCCGGTGCTAAAAGCAATTATGATTTCACCACTTGTTGATGCTGCATATGAACCAGTACGTCCAAGCCCGAGGGCAGCGCGTTTTGCAACACGGTTCAATTGACTATTAATAAGAGGAATGTCAGTAGCAACAACAACAATTATCGATCCCTCTGAGACTTCCCGGCGTCCTGCAATATCAAATTCCTTGTCTAAATCACGGCCAACAACACCACCATCAATTGTGAAATTTCTCATTTTTCCAAAATTAGATAGCACCAATACGCCAACCGTGAATGTACTGCTCCTGGATAAATTTAAAATCCGGGAAGAAGTACCTATACCCCCGGCAAAATCAAAGCTTGTCATGCCTGTACCTGCACCAATTGATCCTTGCTTAACCGGGCCTGTAGTGGCAGATTCAATCGCCTTGATGGCGTCCTGCGCGGAGCATGTACCCACCCTTATATCATTTAAGAATGAATCGTCTGCTTCACCAACAACAGGTAAAACAACATCGGTTTCTGTACCAAGTTTCGGATGCTTTTTGATCATATGGTTAACAACACCATTATGAACCCGGCCTACAGAATGAGAATTTGTTAATAGAATGGGTGTTTCAAGCCATCCGGTTTCTATCACTTGTGTTAAACCAGCCATTTCACCAACACCATTTAATATAAATCCCCCCGCAGCGATCCTGTTTGCATAGGTCTGTCCGGCCGGCATAATGGCAGTCACACCACTACGGACATGCGTTGTTTCTATTCCGCCGGGAACTATCACATTATTTTCAACCCTGGTAAAATGACCAACACGAACACCTTTAACATCAGTTATGGCATTATTAATTCCCGGGCGCATGCGGCCTGTTTGAATTCCTAGTTCTCTTGCTGTAGGGCGTGGAACATCGAATGAAAAGTCATCTTTTTTCGTTTGCTTGGCAGATTTAATTGCCAAACCATAACGACGTGCGGCTGAACGAATGATCAGTCGCAGCGCATCCCGAAATTCAAGTCCGCGCGACTTGGCTGCAGTCATAAGAGAAGCAACCGGGTGCAAACTGGGTAAAGGGTTCAGTTCAATAAAATAGGGTTTTCCTTTGGCATTTAATCGAATGTCTACCCTGCCAACATCAGGACAGGACATGATACTAAAAACATCCCGTGCCATTTTTGTAACGGCTTTTTCTTCTTCAGCGCTCATGGGTGCCGGACAAATGACATTTACCGACTTTGCTGCCTCCCCACCCTGCTTCATGTCATAATCATAAATATTATATTTTCCACCAATCTTAGCCATGTCAAAAGTATGCTCTACAACGTCGAGCAGCTTACCCGGAAAACTTTCCAGGAACGGTACACTCAGCTCTCGTCCATCGATGTACTCTTCAACCACCAAGCCTGCCGGATAATGGCTTAAAAGCTTATTTATTCGGTCAATGGCCTGTTCCCTTGTTTCAACAACAGAATCCTGGGTAATTCCTTTACTGGACCCTTCTGAATTTGGCTTAATCATCAACGGATAATCCAAATCGTCAGGTAAACTTCGCTCTTTCTCTGTTATTAAAACACCTCGGGGAACACTTACTCCGTGTGACGACAGAACTGTTTTGGCAAGATGCTTATCGAGATTAAGATGCAAAAGTGAAGCATTGCCTCCGGTAAACGGAATGCCCATTTGTTCATATAAACCCGGATAAAAAGCTTCTCTTGAACTGCCAATTGTACCTTCCGCAACATTAAAAATAAGGTCAGGTTCACTTTCAAGAAGGCGTTCAATCACTTCGTTAGGTTTTCCAGAAACTTCAACCACTGTTACTGTGTGTTGCAAACTGCTGATTGCCTCATACAATCTTGTAATATCGGCTTCGGATAGTAGTTCAGCTGTTGCTTCAGTGTCATCTGTTCGTAAATTATAGGCAATGGTTATTCTCATCCTGTATTATTTTTATTTATGTTTAATCATTTGTACCAACATTAGAAAACAAATTAGATTCAGCTCTAATGTGATAATTGTAACGTTTTGCCAATGGAATCAGCATGCAAGAGTAATCTTATCTGCTGCTCACAAACTACCGCCAAAAATTATTCTCTAAAAAAACATTGCAGACACTACTAAATAGTAGCTCTATTAGGAAACGTTACTCGAACATGCTATTATTTAAGCTGATGGTTTATTCGTTGGTTGTAAATACCAAAAGCAGCCTCTATTTATGATTCTGATCCTTATTTGTGATTTACAAAAACTTTGTTACTTCCTTTTTAAGCACAAAAAACCGAGATGTCAGAATATCAAATATAAGCAGAATATATTTGAAAAATGAAGAAAAGTAGAATTAATCGAAGGCATACTGAAATTGTTAACTACTGAATGTGAATTCAGTTGAAGCGTTGGTATTTAAAAAGAAGTGTAACTACAGAACTAGAGAAAGCACTTAATTTCTCATCATTAATACGGAAATAAAAAAAAGTTTGTGCCGATATCTGAGTGATTTTTATTATTTTGTAAAAAAATCAACACAATGAGATTCATATATTTTCTAATTATAATGTTCATTTCAGCATGCGGTCAAAACAAAGTGGATCGCATAAAGAAACAAAGTCATCCCAGTCATAAATACACGTATGTTGACATCCCATTGCATCGCTTAAAGTATAATCAGACAGATTATTTACCTGTATATTCAGACATTTATCACAGAGATGGAGCACGTCGCTTTATGCTGGCAACAACAATTAGCATTAGAAACACCTCACTAACTGACTCAGCCTATATCTTCAAAGCAACCTATCATGATTCCTATGGCGCAGTTCTGGCAGAATACATTGATTCAACCTTATTGCTGATACCCCTTGAATCAATAGAATTTGTTGTACATGAAGATGAGCAGGCCGGAGGTGCAGGTGCAAACTTCATAATCAGGTGGGGAGCAACAAAGAATGCTAATCAGCTGCTGATTCAATCTGTAATGATTGGCACCTACGGGCAACAGGGCATCTCGTTTATCACTGATGCAAAAGCTATAGAAAACAATTTAGTCCACTAATTCTTCATTAACTTACCCATATGGAATTTGCAATACTACAGGATATTGTAATAATATTTGCATTATCAACACTGGTAAATCTGGTTTTTACAAGAATAAAAATCCCCACTGTTGTCGGTTACCTGTTAACGGGTATTCTTGCCGGGCCACACTTGTTTTCACTTGTACATGGGGAACATGAAATTGAGATCCTGGCAGAAATTGGAGTTGTTTTATTACTGTTTACAATTGGGATGGAATTCTCATTAAAACACCTTCTCAAAATCAGACGAATTGTGTTTTTAGGTGGAATACTCCAGGTGTCAATCACTGCAGGTGTGTTTTACATCGTTTCAATCTTCTATGGACTTGATTGGCAAACAGGTATTTTCATTGGATTTCTAACAGCTTTAAGTAGTTCTGCACTTGTATTGAAGCTGTTGCAGGAAAGGTCAGAACTTTCTTCAAACTACGGAAGAACCACCCTGGGGTTACTCATTTTTCAGGATTTACTATTAGTACCTTTGATCTTATTTTCAAATCTGCTTGGAAACAATGACGTTGATATTAGCAAAGAAATTCTAATGCTCGTCCTCAAAGCTTTTCTCATTATTGGTTTTATTTATGTGGGCAATAAATGGCTGTTGCCTAAACTATTACACCTCATTGCTTTGACTAAAAACCAGGAGCTGTTTATGATGAGTATTTTTCTGATATGTCTGGCAATTGCACTGTTAACATCGCAACTGGGAATGTCATTGGCATTTGGGGCATTTTTAGCCGGTTTAATGATCTCAGAATCGCAGTACAGCCATAATGCCTTTTCAAATCTGATCCCATTCAAGGATACATTTACAAGCTTCTTTTTTGTCTCCATTGGCATGCTTCTGGATATGAATTTTGTGATGCACAATTTTTCGCTTGTACTTTTAAGTGTCATATTGGTGCTTACTTTGAAAGCCATCATTGCTGGTGGAACAGGATTTATTTTGGGACACACATTCAAAGGAACGGTTTTGGTTGGGCTGGCATTGAGTCAGGTTGGTGAATTTTCGTTTATTTTGGCTAAAATAGGACTTAATAACGCGATTTTAGACAATTTCTATTATCAATTGTTTCTGGCAGTGGCTGTCATCACCATGGCATTAACACCTTTTTTAATGAAACTGTCATTGCCACTTGCAAATGCCTTATTGAAGTTACCACTTCCTGCTTTTTTAGTGAATGGCCTGTTCCCTTTAAAAGAAATAGAACTCCCCAATTTAAAAAATCATCTTGTGATTATTGGAAAAGATAGCAGTGCATTAAAATTGTCGAAGATGGCCGCTTTAAATAATATCCATCATGTTTCCATTGTGTTCGATCCATTGATTGCAAAAGAAAAAATTGAAAAAAAAGAATTGGTTGTTTATGGGGATGCGGTGAATGAACCCATCCTTCTAAAAGCACACGTAGATACTGCTGACATTGTTGTAATTTCGGTAGGAAGTCTTATCCCATCCATGGCAATTATTGAAAAGGTAAGGCTCATCAACAAAAAAACATACATCATTGCACGTGCAAAACACATAGAAAATGTTGAGCAGCTTTATAGGCTTGGAGCTGATCAGATACTGCCTGAAAAACTTGAGATTGCAATCGATTTATTTAACCGGGTCCTGGTAAAAAAATTGTTTCCTCAGCGGGAGATCAATCGCATGTTAACGCATATTCGCAATCTTAGCCTGGGTGAATTCTCGGAAAAGGATATTGTTAATCGGGCATCTATTTTTGATGATCTTTCAAATTTAAACATCTCAGCTATAAAAGTGGATGCTGGTGCCAAAGCCGAAGGTCACTCTTTATCAGAAATACAGCTAAGAACCAAAACAGGTGTTACATTACTCGCTGTCAAACGAGGTACGGAAGTTATTGAACATCCTGCACCAGGTACACACTTTGAATCAAATGACATTGTCTATGTTTTGGGAGATCCGGAACAAGTTAACATGGCATTTGAATTATTCACCCTCTAAATAGTTTTGACATAAAACGCTGGTAATAGCGAAAGCAATAAACTTTAAAAAAGGCACTTATAAATGTAAGAATTCCACATGATGCAACTTCGCATTTCAGCATTATAAACTATTTAACACTGTATCCTGATACCCCCCTGCACAACTTGCCATCTGAAGTAAGGCCTTCTACAACAATTTTAATTTCACCAACCTCATCACTGTTATAAAAACCTGTAACTGCAATGCCCGTTGAGTCTGTTCTTAATACCGGATTCCAGTACAGAGTGTTTCTATAATCAACTTTATTTTCCACAGCGTTGGCTTCATCATATTTAGGAGAATAAAATTTTCGGCTAACCGAATAGCCAATGATCTTCACACTCTCCATACCCCTTGACATTTCATTTGGGGGTACAGTATTTTTCATCCCTCTTTTGGGGTATATAAAAATAATTCCACCAGAATAATTGATGCCAACAGTAATGGGCATTTTTACATATTCAACTTTATCAATTAACTCAACCGGAAACTGCTCAAGCACATCCACACCAACCTCCATGTTATCCATATAGAATTTCACACTTTGCCCTCTTGCATAAAAACTTTCATTTTCCTTATATACTCCAGGAATAATCCCTTCGATTGCATCTAAAATAGAACCAGAACGTGAATCATTTAAATTAACATCATAAACCGTTCCAACGTTTGTATAGATTTTTGGGTGCTCATCTTTTTCTTTTTTATGTGCGACAACATTAAGCTCCTGCATAATGATAGTATCTTCGAAGCCCCATTTCTTTTTAACCTGAATGCTTCGGATTTCATTTAAGTTTGTGAATTTCTGTAGTGTACTATCAGAATATTCGTACGTTGGAACATCGCTTGATGTTTTAGGTGATGATTCAACGTTAGCATCAATCTCGATAATGGTATTCCGGTTTCTGCGTTTGTTTAGCGCTTGCAATGAAACAAAAAGGGTATCGTAAAAAAAGAGGTCTTGAAATACAAAGTTGCCCAAAGAATCTGTTTGTGTTTCATATGTTTCCAGCAATCCTTTCACAGTCATCATGGTTACTTTCCCATTTGCAACTGGTGTGTTTGTGGCTGACGACACCACCCTCCCTTTTAACTGGATAGAAGATTCCGGTTGAAATTTTATTTCCGGATAAGCTCCGTTCAGAACTACTTCCCAATTAAATTCCCGGTAACCATGTGTCAATAATAAATTATCCAGCGCCAACTGGGTACTTAAACTGTCATCCTTAATATAATAGCCCGGACTCTCAATATTTCCCTTTAATTCCGAATTGAGTAAAAAATGCGTGTACAGATTATTCGGATAATCATTTTCGGTTAAATTTTTCGTTGTATTGTAAACCGATATAGAAAGGTTAGACAAACAGGCTTTCCCACTTTGTGCGATTGCGGCAACGCCAAGTTTAACTTTCTCATGAGGTTTATACGCTTGTTTTTCTGTTTTTATAAGCAGTTTAATAAGGTCTTTTGGTTTGTTATAAACCAGTCGTTCGCAAAGTGGAACTAAATTGGAATCAAAAAGCGTAAATTGTATGATCCCACCCGGCAATTTGTTTTTATCAATTCTCTGAACGTTCACGCCATTGTCTGTTTTGAGTCTTTTCTGATAGCAAATATAGCCACCAGACTGCCCAATCAGTAAATATTCATTTTCAACATCTATGGCAGTGAATTTACTATATATTTGAACTTCAATTTGGGTGGAGTCCAGACTGTTTATGGACAATGTGACACCTTCATCTTTTGCCTTAGGTAAACTTTCTGACTTGCGCACATTGCCTGGAAATATGGCTTCCACAGTATAACGTTTCCCTTTTTCAGGTGTAAAAACAATACTGCCAATGCCTTTAAAACGACTTTCAACTTCTGCTACAGGGTTGCCGGCGCCATCTGTAAGATGGCCCGAAAAATCAATTCCTTTTCCATTGTTATCAACCGCCTTAAAAGCGACCTTATTTTTAACCCCAGTAACAAATGACCCACCTTCCGGAAAGAACTGCAGATCAATGTGCCTCGTTTTTAATCGAATTACTTCACCGGGTCTTTGTGTATTTGCCGGATTTGAAACCACCAATTCCTCACAAAAGAACCATTGATTGTCAAAATTTCGCATCCAGTTTGTATATGCGCGCAATTGGTATATCCCGCTCGTGAGTGTGTCTGGCAAATGCATATCACCATAGGATAGTCCATTTTGTACCCAGCAGGTATTTCTGAGGACCACAGTACCAGAAGGGTTTATTAACTCAACATACAAATTACATTCATTGATCGGAGAATTTTTCACATATGCTTTAAACCAAATATCCTCATCTACCCAGTAGGATGGTCTGTCCAAATGCAGGTATACCCTTTCCTGTGGGAATCGTAAATTAAAAAGGTTGGATGTACTTACCAGTTGTTGTGTTCCCTTATCTGAATCTGAAACAATTGTAAAGCCAAAGCTCGCCAATATTAAAAATCTCAAAATGAGAACAAGCATTGATTGCAAGTTAATTTTCATTTCTACGATGTTTTCCCTGTGAGGTTTTAGTTGTTGTTTAGCCAATTAAACGTCTTCCTGGTAAATTTATCCGCAATCCTATTGGCGTATCAAATGTATGAAGAATTTGGTTGAAATAAAATACAGTCAAAGATCCCGAGTTATTTGAATACAGAATTTCAAATTTAATATAAAAGAAATGAAAAAGGCATTCTCAAACTTAACGGTAAGGGTTCAAAAATTGATAACTTTAAATTCCTGTTTTATAAATACGACTAATCCGTCCTGATCAAAAAAAGTGCAACATTCCAACTTAATGCACCCGCACTTAAGGAATAAATTGGTAATTTGCATAGCATTTATAAATACATTTTAGATCTGATATGATTCACAATTTAAAAAAAACGATTCTTATTTGGAGTTTTGGTTTGTTTTTCTTTCCTAATCTATTTTCTCAGGCAATAATAATTTCAAAACCTAACCCGGATTTACAATATCAAACGATAGAAGGTTGGGGAACGTCGCTTTGCTGGTGGGCACATATGGCCGGTCAGTGGGAAAATGAAGCCAAAATTGACGAAATCATAGATTTGATTACTTCCACTGATCATCTTAATATGAATATCTTCCGCTACAACATTGGTGGCGGAGATCATCCAGGCCACTATTCACGCCAAGACAAGCCCGGTCATATGGCCAAAGGGAAAGGCATCAGAGCTGAGATGGAAGGTTTTAAGGTATCTGAAGGAGCACCATACAATTGGGATGCAGATGCAGGTCAACGTAAAATAATGCTGAAGCTTAGAGAAAAACGACCCGACATTGTGCTAGAAGCATTTTCTAATTCGGCCCCCTACTGGATGACATACAGTGGCTGCTCATCGGGCAATACGCCCGCCTCGGCAGACAATTTAAAACCTACATATTACGAAGCCTTTTGCAATTATTTACTGGATGTGTGTCAGTTTTATAAAGATTCCTTTAACATCACTTTTAAAACACTGGAACCCTTCAATGAGCCGCTGACCAGCTATTGGAAAAATCTTGGGGGACAGGAAGGATGCCATTTTGATGTTAGTTCGCAAATAGACCTACTGCGTATTCTTTATCCCAAATTAAAGGCATCCGGTTTAAATACGATTCTGTCTGCTTCCGACGAAACAGATTTGGCAGGATTTATAAAAACAATGGAAGGCTATTTAGAGGAAAAAGACATTCCCGGTATATTAGGGCAAGTTAATACGCACACCTATGACGGTTCAAATGAAGAACGTAAGATTGCCCGTTCTCTGGCTGATCGCATCGGGCTTCCGCTTTGGCAATCAGAATCTGGGCCGATCAAAATTCCGGGAAGGGGGCTTGCAAGTAACCTCGGGCTAACACAACGCCTCTTTGATGATTTAAAATACCTGAGAACCCCTGCGTGGCTTGACTGGCAGGTATTGGAAGTTCGCAGTAATTCCTGGGGACTGTTAAACAGCCATACCATGGATGAGAACTTTGTAATCATGAAAAACTTCTATGTACGCATGCAGGTAACAAGATTTATAAAACAAGGTTACGCCATTGTTGATTCAGGTGATGATCGGGTGCTGACAGCCATCAGTCCCGATGGACATGAGTTGGTGATGGTCATCTTAAACCAAAGTGAAGATGAAAAACACTTTAAGACAGATTTTTCTCTTTTTAGTCACGTTTCTAAACACATCGTTATGTATAGAACAAGTCAAAATGAAGATTGTAATTTATTAAATAAAACACCGACTATCAGTAAAAACATGTTAAACTATATAGCACCAGGTCAAAGCATTACAACCGCACTGATCCGCTTAAAAAAATAACTGCAAATTACTTTGGAAAGTATATCTCGAATTTAATATCCCTCCGTACTCTGCACCTTAAATTAAAATTGAATGATGATAAATAAGACATCAATTTACCAGTCCAGAAGTCGCTTTTCGCCTTCCAGAGCCTTAATTTCGGATATCTCCTGCGATACTTCTATGACACCCTTGTAGCATTTTTGTGCATCTCTCACAGCAAAGTACTGGATGAGGATAAATTCGCCTTTCATTTTGATCCAGAAATCAGCCCTGTCTTTTTCTCCAAGACGAAAGGATTCCACGATTTGCTCTACCACATGAACACTTTCAGGAGGATGACAATTGCTTACTGCACGCCCAATGATGGCCGTAGTTCTTGGAAAAATTCGTTTCGGTGGAGTAGAGAAATAACAAACCTTATTATTTTCATCCACAAAAGTAATATCCACCGGCAGGTGATTAAATATGAGCTTTATTTGCTCAATACTAACGGTTCCTGTTCCAAGATTTACCTGCCCTTCTTCAATGTTGAGTTGTGCATCAGAAATCACGGGTTTAGGCGGCTTAATATAAGGGTAACCGATTTCAAAACCTTCAAGATTCATTCCCTCAAGCTGCTGTTCGCTGATTGTTGAAAGTATGTACGGAAACAAGATGTATTCTTCCCTGAATTTAATGGCCAACATATTAAAAAAAACATCGCCTACACAGCGTTTAAAGGACTTTAATTCAAGCTCATCGGTGGCCAGTTGATTGATAATGTCCTTAATATTTCGTCGGATATCATCCTGAAAGGACCACATAATCTGGAGGCAGCGATAGTCATCCCAGGTCTTCTCAATCATTGGGAACAACACATTCTCCTTAATGGTATAGTGATTTGCAAACTGCTCAAGCTTAATAAACAGTTCTTTAAGCTCTGTTTTTAGCATTGCATTCTCGGCATCCTTCACAAAGGCTTTGAAAACAGGTCGTATTTTATTTAATACCTGCTCCATTTCCCGGTTATTTTGTTCCAACACGCCCAGGAAAGAATCAGGCCTGGGTTCTATGCGTTGATAGTTTTCGATGGTAACATGAAATATGTTCAGCACTTTGTTTGTAAGTACCTTGATGTCTTGCATTTCATGGCCTTCTTTAACCAATTCATCAAACAAAGTAATAAAGTCGGTAGGAATTACCGTCTCAATAAATGCTCTGTTTTCAACAATAAAACTGTGTGCATTTCCTGTCTCTAACAACAAATGCGACAGCGCCATCAATTTCGCCAGTCGTTTTGCTTTTGTATTTGTAAATTCCGACATCCTTTCTACTTCTTAAAAAACACCCAATATTCTTCTTCCCCTTTTTGATCCAACCAATGTTGGTAACTCAAGCTCAATGATTTAGCGATTAATGGAGCTGGTATAAATGGTGCAACAACCTTCAATATCTCATTTTCCCCCAAGCGTTTAACTGCCGAAATCACCTCATGTACAGGTTGTTCTCCGGCATTTAGCATCTCCCTGATATCGATGGTATCTTTCAGTAGTTCCTCACTGAACCAATCGGGTTTCTCTTGATTAAAATTGACACTTTCATCCTCTAAATCTGCACTTGCCGCCTGCCCGACTTCCGCTCTAAGCTTATTTATCAAATCTTCAACTTTGAGACCTCCGATAGTAGCTGCCTGCGACAAGCTTGTAATCCTGGTGATGGTCTTGCGCAAAATAGGGTTCTTCAATTTTTTAAAAGGAGGAGCAGAAGCAATCAACAGATCTTCTAATTGAGGATAGGCCTCAAGCATATCAAATATTTTTGTTTTGGGCGTTAAAATCAGTTTATTCATTTTATTCTTTTTTTGATTCACCATAGGATAAGATACGTTGTTCTCCTTCCAATGCTCTGTTCTCTGTCAGATCCTGGGAGTATTCAAGCGTCCCTAGATATTTGCCATTTTCATCGCGAAGTGCAAAGTATTCAATCTTAATAAATTTACCCTTCATTTGTATCCAGAATGGAGCGTGTGATGCATTTCCAGATTTAAAATCGTCAATAATCTTTTCAACAATATGTGTACTCCCCGGTGGATGGCACAAACGCACATCACGGTTAATGATGGAACGACTGCGCGCAAAGATGCGTTCCTTCCCTTGTGTGAAATATTTTACCTTGTCATCCTTATCTACAAATGTCATGTCCGCAGGTATGGTGTTGAGAATGGCCATGATTTCCTGCGCGGTGAAACTTCCCGAAGGAAGTTGAATAGATCCATCCCCTGCAAGGGAACCTGTATCAGCTTCGTTGGTTAAGCCCTCTGGTTTCCATTCAGTCTGTGGATCGTAAAGTGTAAATCCAAACTCAAGTGTTTGCTTGTTGATGTTCCACCAATCTTCAATGGTAAGCACATCCATTGCCATGGGGAAAAGAATCTCTTCTTCCTTTTGAACCATGTCCACCACACCCTGAATTGCAGGAAAAAACAATAAATCAAGAGCATCGGTCAAATCTTCTTTTGATAATTCAGGCGTTTTTAGAATTTCGATGCAAGCTTTCAATTGTTCCCGGATCTCATCGTGTTTTCCCCACATTACCTTGGGAGGACCCGTAATCTCATTTTTTTCAAGGTAAGGAAACACGAGGTATTCCTTACGCTGATAATGTTTATCCACATCCATCAACTCGTTAAAACTTCCCAGCAACGTAAGAATGTATGTTTTATATTCATCAGATTCTACCATGCGAATAGCCTGTAGCAACTTTCTTACTTTCTCTGCTACTTTCAGTAATGCTTTATTTTCTTGTTTAAAAACATCAACCGGGTGTCCTTCAGGCACTTCTTTCGCCGCACTTAAATCCACATTGCCCTCCAAAACCGATCCGTGAATATCACATAACTTAAGTACATCTTCCTGAGGCAGCCCTTCCTGCATCAGTTCCTGCTCAACTTCCACCACCTCACCATACGGAATATTTTTGAGGGATTCTATTAACTGTTGCCTAACATCATCTGCAGATTCACCATCATGAAGCTTTAAAATAAGTTCTTTAAGCTTGTCTTTCCTATACCTTGAATTATTTATTAATTCACTCATAATGTTTCTTTTAAGATCTATAAAATCCTTGTTTTATTCTCTGGGCGGGGTGCTTTTGTTACTAAAATCCGGGCATCATTTTTGCCTTCGTTGCTTAAATAATGAACAATGTTCGCCGGACTTTCAATCAGGGTATCTTTTTCAAATACCTGGGATGCTTCCCCCACGTGAATAGTCGGGGTTCCTTCCAATATGTAAAACACCACATCAACTGGCGTTTTATGTGGCTTCAACGATTGGCCTGGTTTCAACATAATATGCATGATCTGGGCCGATGCATCATTGTACATTTGTCGCACGTCCACCTTGTGTGGATTGTCCTTTAAAGGTTCTGTTTTGTAATTTCTTGAAATCATGTCTGTCTTATTTTGTATGTTTAAAATCCCAATTGTCTGGTGAACAGAATTTATCCATTTTTAATGCTTCCATTCTCTGTTTTTTTACACGTTATTTGCCAAAATTTTAAGCCTGGCTTTCCACGGACTATCTCCTCCGGATCATTTATCTCAACCGCATCTATTAACCCAAATTTACCAAATTCAATTTCAATAGCTTTCATGTTGTAAAAGAAAAGCTCAATACCATGTCTGGTTTTATAACAGTTATGATCTATTTTGATGCCTTCTCCAAACATAGCATCCGATGTAGATACTGCAACAAAAACCATGTATCCGTTATGTTTGAGCTGATGATAACAATCACTGATGAAATTGATACGCGCATCTTTGTTTAATAAATGAATTAAGGCATAACAAAAAACACCATCATACAAGTCTTGACTAAATGGCATTTCACATACTGAACCATGATAAACCTGAATACGCTCTCCGAGGTTCTTTTTTGCCAACTCAATGGCTGTTTTGGAGATTTCAATGCCACTTACATCAAATCCATTTTCGATGAATGGAACTGCATTTCTACCATATCCAAAGCCTGGAATAAGAATTTTTTTAAAATCTTGAGCCTTAAATAAATTCAATGCATACTTAACGGAATCAGCAGCTTGCTCTCCCCACATCATTTGTTTGTTTACAAAAGCTCTTTCCCAAAATTCAGTCATCTCAATTGCATTGCTATTTCATTCTACATGTACGCACCTGTTTCTGCGTAAATTACAACAATTTTACCTTCTTCGATTTCTTCGATAACGTTTTCTCCAAAGTAAATATCCACTTAAAACTACCATGATACTGATCAATCCTGACAGGGGAACAATTAAAATATAAAAATCACCGATCATACCTTGAAAGAATCTACCCGTGTGTATTTCCAGCGATAAATTCCACAATGACATTTTAGAAGCATCAAGTACATTTTCAGGCATTTTTGGAAAGGGCTTATTATGAAAAAGTGGAATAACACCCTTGTCGTAGTCTACCATGTATTGTTTACCTGCCTGATCTTGGATGTATCCTGTGACTTTAAAATCACCAACAGGACGGCCCGATGCGTTGCCCTGATACAGTTTTCTTTGGGCATAGTTGTATATTTCGTGATGAGACGGATGCCATAAAAACAATCCGCTAAAAGAACCAATCAGATATGCTCCATTTAAAGCAGGTTTCAAGGTGTTAATCCCCATAACGCTTACCGGAGGTTGGATTTGAAATGGAACAGGGTGGAAGTCTTCTTGTGTCATATAATACATCCCCTGTGAGGAGGACATAAGGAAAACATCTTTGTCTTCATCATAAACCAAATCTCTTAATTTATCGTACCATGGGTTTGCCTGATGGAGGTGTGAATATTTTACAGGAGCAACTTTGGTCTTCGCAATTGCAATTAGAAGTGGTGGACGAAGGAACATACCGGTGAAAAACAAGATGATCAGGGATACAAATGTCCATGCCCCGATATGATTGTGCCATTTTAACGACCAGCGATTCACTGTTATGATACGATTAGATGCCTTTGATTTATTCTTTCGCCGTTTAATCCATCCAGGGAAAAAGAAGTATAAAATTCCGGTAAGGGAAAGGAAAAACGTAATCAGACCCAGTAAATCAACAAACAGCTTTCCGGGCAAACCAAATATCTCTCCTGAATGAATTTGCCAGATGGTTTCAAACAGGCTTACATCATTTTTATAATCTAAGGGCTTCTGTAATTCTATTTTCTGAAAAACAGTGTTGATCCCATTTGATACCCCCTTAAATAAGTAGGAACGGTTGAGTGCATAAATTGTATCCCCAACGCTTTCGATGGCAACAAAACGTTTGATATCAAGGTCCATCTGAAACTTTACCCACTCCTTTTGCGCCGGATGATAAGCAAATAAACCAAAATGAGTGGCTGCATACAAACGGCCATCGTTGGAGCGATGAACATCAAATAGTTTGCGGTTATCCATTCCTTTTGGAAAACCGGCATTAAAGGAACGGTAGTTTTGAAAGGTTGAATCACACAACCAAACGCCGATATTGCCAAACACAAGAATGCTGTCACTGCCAAGAATGAGGTTTCCTTTTAATGCACCGTTGTTCCAATTGTGATAATGAAAATTTTCAGGAAGATTGTTTCTGCCCACATCAATTCCGGAGAAAAACTCCCTGTGATTCATAAAAACTCCCGTAACGCTATAATACAATAATAATACCGAGATAACCAGTCCCGGCCACTTGTGCAGCTTTTTGTAGGTTTTAGCAATGTTCCCCAATCCGACTATCCGTTAATATTCTACTTCTACTTTACTTATTCTCACTTTGTATTGCTTGTACCATTCTGATTTGCCTTTCTCCTTTGCTTCCTTGTGCTTAAGGTTTTTGGACCAGGCCATTATGGAATCCATGTCTTTCCAGTAACAAACAGTTATTCCAATCTCATTTCTGACAGATTCCATCCCAAGGTAACCGGGTTGCTCTTTAACAAGGCTCTCAATAATCTCTGACATATCTGAATAGCCATTGTCACCATCACTTCTTTTTGAAGTGAAAATGACAGCATAATACGGTGGATTTGGTGTATTTGCAAACATCTTATTATTTTTTTTAACCACAATTCTCCATTTCTACAATGTGGTATCCTTTTAATTTAATATCATTTACAATTGCGTCGGATGCACTTTCGATGTGGCAGAATTTACATTCTTTTGATGTTAATTTTTCCGATACAACATGTTTCCCTGAAAGGTATTCCTGACCAAATTTATAAATCTGATCTTCCTCCTTTTTATCCTTAGGCACCACGATATCGAAATGCATCCTTTTACCATCCGTTCGTACCACATAGGTGTCCCATACTGCTACTTTCATGCTATTTTATTTTAATAATTCCCGTAGGGCAACTCTCAGCTGCCTCCCTAATCTCCGCTTCATATTTGTTATAATCTACATTCGGCATAACAATCATTTTATCAAAAACTTTAAACACCCTCGGAGCAAAAGATTGACAAATCTTACAGGCCACACATGTATTTACACTGTCGTCACGCCAAACTTTAGTGATCATCCAAACTCGCTTTTATGATGGCATCCACATGGACCTTCGTTGTATTTAAAAATGGCAGCCCCAAATAATCACTTTCTTTAAACATGAGTGGAAACTCTGTACAACCCAATATGACTGAATCGATTCCCTGCTTCTCTTGAATTTCCATCACGATGTCAAGCAGCTCCTGCCTTGTTTCATCCTTGAATATTCCCAATTCAAGTTCATTAAAAAGTTTTGAATTAATAAACTCTATCTGCTTCGTTTCAGGAACGCATATTTCGATTCCATACTGACGAAATACGTTGTTATAAAAATCGTTTTGCATTGTAAATTTAGTTCCTAAAAGGGCACATTTTTTCAATGCATATTCCTGCGCTTTGTGTGCGCACACTGCCACGATGCTGATGAGGGGCAAATCGACCTTCGACTGTATTTCGTTAAACAGCAAATGTGGCGTATTAGCACTAATAACGGCAAAATCAGCCCCCGCATTCTTAATATTGTTTAAGCATTGTGCCAAATAATCTGCTGCCTGGATGTAATTCTTCACTTCAAGCAGACCGATGAATTTTGACATATTAACACTGTAAATAACAATTTCAGGATAATTTAAACTCTCACTCTCGTTCCTCTCATTGAAGCCTTTTATTATCTCTTTGTAATAATCAGCTGTAGCTTCCGGCCCTAATCCACCCAATATTCCTATTGTTTTCATATGTGAAAAATTTAAATGTATTTAAAACAATTGCTTACGGGGGTAAGATCAGTCTATCAGTTTTATCGGATATCAGTGCATTTCATTGTAAAATATGACTCCGGGTCCAGGGACGCTATTATAATTTCAGAAACTGCTTAATGCACTTAAATTCATTTCTTCATTCAGTTTAAGCTCAACTTCCTGATACTTTCTGTTTACTTCCTCTTTTTCTTTATCACTCAAGGCTGCTTCTGCCATCGGATACAATACATTGTCTTCTTTGTATATGTGATTCTCCAAAAGCATACAATATGCTCTGGCATATTCAATCAATTCATCCACAGCATTTTCGGATAAGGCATGTTCCATGCCTTTAACACATTTTCTTCCTTCATCATGCTCATGTAACATCACGGGAATTGGATTACAATGCATCAACTCCTGATTCTTCAGCATGGCAGTAAAAAGGATGTCTTCTTCTTTTGCATGATGAAATTTATCAGCATAATTTTTTATAAAGTCGACGGTCTTTATAAAATATTCCTGATTCAGGGCTTTCCCATTTTCAATTTCGGTGCACGCTTTAAGCGTTGCATCAATGACGCTTAAAATAATTTGGTGCTCACCTGACAGTACCTGAGTTATATTTATCATTCTAGTGAAATTTATTTAGACCATCCTGTTTAATATTGCATCTCCTTGCTGTATTTTTATTGAAAGCGATTTTACGGTCTCAGACTTTACAATCGAGAAGAATTCATCCCTTACGTTTTTATACTTTTCATGCAATGGACAAGGATTGTTGTTGTTGCATTGTTTTAGTCCAAAGCCACATTTATGAAAAATAGCATCCCCTTCTATCACGTGGATCACGTCATACAGGGATAGGTTTGATTGATTGTCGTTGAAAAAAAATCCCCCGCCTCGCCCCTTCATTGAATCCATTAGTTTATTCTTTGTGAGTGTTTGCAGTATTTTGGCCGTATAGGCTTCCGGTGCTTCAATTTCTTTTGCTATTTCGCCAACGCCCGGCCGTTTTTCTTCCCAATTTCGTAATTGCACATAAACCAATGCACGAATGGCATATTCTGTACTTTTGGATAACATATTTTAATTGTTTAAAAGTTCGCTCTCCAAAATTAAAGCTTTCTTAAACAAAATGTTGTTTTCTAAATGAATATGTCGGTGCAAATCATCTTCAAACTCTTTCAGGGTTTGATAAGTCACGCTGTAAGTACCACATCCATCTGGTGGACAAGTGTATGAAGAAGTAAGTGATGAGATCTTTTCAAATCGCTCGCCTTCTGTTTGATGTTCTTCATCCAACATCTCAATATTTTCGGATAAATTACCTAACTCTTCTTTCTTATCTATCGAACCCAATTTTAATTTTACCAACTTCCTTATCAGGGGAAAAAGAATTAGCTCTTCCTTTTTCATATGCATGCTTAGGTTTTCTGCCGCTCCCTTAAATAATTCTTTGATTTCAAAAAGTTCCGGATGATTCTCTCCATGGACATCGCACAACTTCTGTAATTTGAGCTGAAGAAAAGGCATGTTTTCATTTACGTATGTGTGATGTCTTTTCTCAATATAATCGCACAACTCATTTAATTGTAGGCTGTCAATGTATTTCGAATCAGGGTCGTTTTGTTTGAGTAAGCTTTGAAGTTCAGGCAGTAGCTCATTCTGGTCCACCTTCGCTTTCTCACATGCTTCTGCGAGACTTATGCCTCCACCACAACAAAAATCAATGCTGTTTTTTTCAAATATCCTGGCGGTTTTAAAATTGGCTTTAACAATTTCGCCAACACTGGTAAGTGCGTTTATTTCCATGTTATTTTTTATTTGTTTCTGCAAAGATAGTAAAAAATATAAAAGGACTTCTATGTCTTTTTATAAAAAATGTTATACATTTGACACCAATAAATTTTTAATCAAATTAATTATGAATACAAAAAGACTTTGGTTTGGTTTTATTGCGGTCATGGTAATTTCCTTTGGAATTCTGGGCTATTACGGACGTGAAATTTATCGTGAAGCACCACCAATTCCAGAAAAAGTAGTTTCCGACAATGGAACAGTGTTATTTACCGGGCAAAACATAAAAGATGGCCAAAACATTTGGCAATCAATGGGTGGTCAGGAAGTTGGAACCGTATGGGGACACGGGGCTTATCAGGCACCTGATTGGACTGCCGACTGGTTACATCGGGAAGCTGTTTACATTCTTGAGCGCATGGCGCAGTCAGAATTTGCCTCTTCTTACGACAAGCTGGATGAAGAAAAACAAGCCATGCTCCAAATCCGGTTGCAAAAAGAAATGCGGACAAATACCTACAATAAAGACTCAAAAACCTTGCATGTTTCAGAACTTAGGGCAGATGCAATTAAAGCAGTGAGCAGTCATTATACATCCTTATTTATGAATGATGCAGCATTGGCTGATTTACGTGAGGCCTATGCCATTCCGGCAAATAGCATCAAAGATGTGGACAGGATGGCTAAAATGAATACTTTTTTCTTTTGGGCAACATGGGCAACGGTAACAGAGCGTCCCGGACAGGACATAAGCTATACCAACAACTGGCCGGCGGAAAAATTAGTTGGAAACGTGCCAACCGGGTCGTTACACTTATGGACCGGCTTCAGTGTTATTGTTTTGTTGATCGGAATAGGTTTACTCGCATGGTACTACGCAACCAGAGGGAAGGATGAAGATGAAGATGTTGAAGTTCCGGCAGTAAATCCGTTATCAGGGGTAAAACAAACCCCTTCAATGAAGGCCACCTTGAAATATTTCTGGACAGTAACTGCACTTATATTGGTGCAAATATTAATGGGAGTTATCACCGCGCATTATGGTGTAGAAGGTAACGGTTTTTACGGACTTCCGCTGGCTGAAGTACTGCCATATTCGCTTTCCAGAACGTGGCACATTCAACTGGCTATCTTCTGGATTGCAACATCATGGTTGGCAACCGGCTTATTTATTGCGCCTGCTGTCTCCGGCAAAGAGCCTAAGTATCAACGATTGGGGGTGAATGTTTTATTCGGCGCTTTGTTGGTAATTGTTGTTGGATCTCTGGCTGGACAATGGATGGGCATCATGCAAAAATTAGGACTGGCTCAGAACTTTTGGTTCGGACATCAGGGATATGAGTATGTTGATTTGGGTCGCTTTTGGCAAATCTTCCTTTTTGCCGGTTTATTTATTTGGTTGTTTTTAATGGGCAGAGCCTTGCTACCTGCGCTAAAGCAACGTAACGAAAACCGCCATTTACTTTTGATGTTTTTAATTGCCTCCATTGCCATCGCTTCTTTTTATGGCGCAGGATTAATGTGGGGTCAACAAACACACCTCTCCATTGCGGAATATTGGCGTTGGTGGGTTGTACATCTATGGGTTGAAGGATTCTTCGAGGTATTTGCCACCGTTGCCATTGCCTTTTTATTTGTACGAATGCAATTACTAAAAGCCAGCGTTGCAACTGCCAGTGTGCTATTCTCAACCATCATTTTTCTTTCTGGAGGCATCATTGGAACATTCCATCATTTGTACTTCTCCGGAACACCAACAGGCGTACTGGCACTTGGTGCAACCTTCAGTGCACTGGAAGTGGCTCCTCTTGTATTCATGGGATTTGAAGCTTATCATAACTTAAAATTAAGTCGTGTTAGCGCCTGGGTAAACGCCTACAAATGGCCCATCTACTTTTTTATTGCCGTTGCCTTTTGGAATTTACTGGGAGCCGGAATATTTGGGTTCTTAATCAATCCACCCATTGCGCTTTACTACATGCAAGGTTTAAACACAACGCCTGTACACGGACATACTGCCATGTTTGGTGTCTATGGCATGTTGGGAATCGGCTTAATGCTTTTTGTATTAAGGGATATGGATATAAAATCGGTTTGGAAAGAAAAACCAATAAAAATTGCATTCTGGGCAATGAACATAGGCTTGTTGCTAATGGTACTAATCAGTGTATTGCCCGTTGGTTTGGCGCAAACAGTAGCAAGTGTAAAACATGGTCTCTGGTACGCACGTTCGGCTGAGTTTCTAGGGACACCAGCCATGGAAACCTTACGCTGGCTAAGAGCAATCGGAGATACCATCTTTGCTGTGGGAGCGTTGTATTTGGGCTATTTCGTCTTTGGATTAAAGGGTGGATGGTCGCTTAAAAAATAAAATCATCAATATAAAAAAGTCTGGCCCGGGTCAGACTTTTTTATATTAAATTCTCATGATTTATAATGATTCATCCATTTTAAGAATTGTCCTTCCTTTTAATTTTCCGCTAAGCATTAATTCTATTTTAAGTGGAACATCCTCCAGATTAATTTCACTGCAGGTTTCATCCAATTGTTTCGGTTTCCATTCATGGGACAGCTTTTCCCATACGCTGGTTCTATATGGCATGGGATAGTTCTGAGAATCAATTCCAATGAGTGTTACGCCTCTCAGGATAAAGGGAAATACACTTAAATCTATTTTAGGCGATGCAACATTGCCACAACAAGTTACGACACCCATGGCATCAGTCGACTTAATTATATTTTCAAGAATTACACCCCCAACCGTATCAATTGCTCCAGCAAACATTGGTTTTAATAAGGGCTTTTTATCAAAATTTTCAATTTCATGTCGTAACATTATTTTTTCTGCGCCAAGGTTCTTTAAAAAGTCACGCTCTGTTTCTTTTCCGGTAATTGCAGTTACCGAATAACCTAATTTGCTTAAAATAGAAACGCTTAATGCGCCTACTCCACCGGTGGCACCAGAAACCACAATAGCTCCATCTTCTGGTTTTATTAATTCACTGAGTCTTAAAACCGATATTCCTGCCGTTAATCCAGCTGTGCCATATATCATTGCTTCTTTCATTGTGAGTTTTTCTGGCAATTTCACGGCCCATTCAGCCGGAACCTTAATGTATTCGCCAAACCCACCGTCAGTGTTCATTCCTAAATCAAAACTCGTAACAATCACTTTTTCTCCAACCTTGATGAGATCACTTTTCGAATCGCTTACTGTTCCTACAGCATCTATCCCCGGCGTATGCGGATAATTTCTTGTGACACCTTTATTCCCTGAAGCTGACAAAGCATCTTTATAGTTCAATGAACTGTAGTGTACTTTCACTAAAATCTCATTCGTATTTAAAGGGCTAAATTTCATTTCCTTTACAGAACCAATGTATTTGCCATCCTTCTCCTCAACTCGAAACGCCTTAAATGCAGAAATGCTTTGTACCATCTTTTGTTTTTTATTTTACTTATTTTTGTACAAATGTCAGAATAAATATTTTGCTTATCAACAACTTACAATTTGTTTGTAAACGAACATTTGTTTCTGTTTTTAGTATATTCAAGACTTTGAAGGGAGAAAAAAAATGAAAAAAAGTTATTGTCCCATAGATACATTCATAAATGCTGTAAAAGGGAAACGGAAAGGAACGATTATTTTGCACCTTTTTCAAGGTGATAAAAGATACGGGGAGTTAGTTAAACTGCTCACAGACATCAGTGAGCGTATGCTCACAAAACAACTTAAGGAATTAGAATCCGATGGATTGATCAAACGAACTGTCTTTCCGGAAGTCCCTCCCAGAGTAGAATACAGTTTAACCAAACTTGGTAAAGAAATCCATCCAATTTTAAAAGGGATGTATAAAGGAGGAATTCTATTTGAAAACAAGCATAAATACAACGCCTGAATAGGCTTTAATACATGCTCAATTGGGTCAAATGGTTTCTGGTACACATGAGCAATAATTGAACCATTACGGTAATATCAAATCAAAATCTGGTGATCATAGAACGATAACAAATCCATAAGCAATACTCATGCGCGTATTGCTCGTTTTAGTATTTTCACAATGCGGCTGTATAATATTTCGGATAAGTTCCAGGTGTATCCATCAAAATTTGTAGTGTTCACAAATTGAATCACAACCGTGTCGATGTCTTTATGATATTTTGCAATGCTCTGGTAACCGGGAATCAAACCGGTATGTTCGTACTCATATAAAGAAGCATAGATTTCCTGTTCTCCTTCTTTAAAAAGGCGCCCTTCATTTAAGGCACGCAGGAATATGCCTACATCTTCCGCTGTTGCCAGCATCGAACCATAATCACTCATTTTAATATCCTGCTCCACTCCGACGTAGTAGCCACTCATCACACGATCCGCATTCACGTCTTTAATTGATCCAAAGGTGTTGTTCAGTCCCAGGGGAATCAAGAATTCCTCCTTGATGTATTCAAACTTATCAGCACCTGTTACCTTCTTTATCAGTTCAGAAATCAATAAATAATTTGTGTTCGAATACTTATACCTTTTGCCGGGTTCAAATTCAGCCGGTAAATCCAGGACACGCTCAAGTGCCTCTGACGCATTTTCAGGAGGGTTTGTCCAGAAATTTGCAGTTGATGTTATATTTGGAATGCCACTGCGATGCTGCACCATCATTCTCAAACTTATCTTCTCAGCATTGGCAATTCTCCCCACCAGTTCTGGAAAATAATCTGCGAGTGTTTTGTCCAGTGATAAACGTTTATCATGTACCAATCGAGTGACTGCAACGGCATCGTATAACTTCCCGATACTTGCAATCTTAAATAAGTCATGCGGATCAGCAGGGAGCTTTTCCTCTCTATTTTTCCAACCTGAAGCATAAAAAGCAGGTTCTTTTTCTCCCTGATCAACATATACAATTATTCCATCAAACCCAAGATTTATCCCGGCGTCAACTTGCGCTTCAACAGTATCGGGCAATGGTGTTAACCATGCCCAGAAAAGAACCCAGGGGACAAAAAACATGGATATTACAGTTCCTGTCGCCAATAGAATTCTAAGTATTCGTGTTCTTTGTTGCTTTCTCATACTTATCATGTTGAAACCAACGTATTAAAATGCATCTACTTTTACCCTGTGTAACCGATGGCTCCGGCAATTGCATTAATACAACGCAATAATTCAAATAGTACAGCATCGGCTTCTGCAGATTCGCCATTTTTGTTTAAGGTGCGCCATTGGTGCAGGAGGTTTACCTGATGCTGATGCAAGGGATGCAAGGCATTTGCACGTAAAAGGGTTGAATAATAGTGATTTTTTCTTCGCTCAGCAATGGGCTTCTCCAGAATTGAATCGATCATTTGTCGCGTCAAAGCAAATTCACTTAGAATTTGGTCAAGAATCTCATCACTTTCGGGAACCTCTGAAGCCAGGGCTGCATATTTTTTAAATATTTTTTCATCGGATGATGCAAGGCTTGAATCTACATTTGTAAGTACATAACGAATAAATGGATCTGTTTTTACTGCAGTTTTAAAACGTTCGAATTTTACCGGATCATTTTTGCGCATTAACGCCAGTGAAGTACCTACGCCATACCATCCGGTAATGTTAAAACGGCATTGACTCCAACTAAACACCCATGGAATGGCCCTCAGATCACCCAGAGAACGCGTGCCTGTTCGGCGGGATGGTCGGCTGCCAATTTTACTTTGCTCAATGGCATCGATGGGTGTTGCTTTTTCATAAAACTGAATAAAACCGGGTTTCATTGTCAATTCTTCGTAGGCCAGCTTACTTTTACTGGCCAGATAGTTAAACTCGGATGTTAATTCGTATTCCGTTTCATCATTTTTATTATCTAACATTGACACAGCCAGCACTTCTGAGGTTGCCAGTTCCAGGTTGTACACAGCGTTGTTTTTATTGGCATACTTACGCTCTATGGTTTCCCCTTGTTCTGTATAACGAATATCTCCATTCACAGAGTGCGGCGGCAATGCCCTTAGAAACCAGTGTGTAGGTCCGGCTCCCCTGCTTATTGATCCACCTTTCCCATGAAAAAAGCGAATTTTAACCCCATGTTTTTTACCAACCTTAATAAGATTTGTTTGAGCCTGATACAAATACCACTGACTGGCCAGGATCCCGCCATCCTTATTGCTGTCGCTATATCCTATCATGAGCTGCTGAACAAGCTCAGAATTGGTAAGTTGTCCTTGCAACTTTAAACTGTTTTTGGTTACCGGATGCGATAAAAATGCATCAAGGATTTCGTGGGAATGTATTAAGTCATCTATTGTTTCAAAAAGTGGAACAACATGCAATGGTGAGGCCAATCCATCCGGCGTACTCACCATTAGTCCTGCTTCACGTTCAAGTAAATACACCACCAATAAATCAGACACATTGCGGGTCATACTTACAATGAGCGAGCCCATGGCATTTGTGTTGTATTTATTGATATGTTCACTTAACACCCTGTAGGATTGTATTGTCGCCTGTGCTTCAACTCCCAATGGCATATTCGGATGCGTAAATGGCCGGGTAGAATTCAGCTCCTTATTGATTAATTCAACCCGTTCCGAGATTCCCATATTCAGAAACTGGTCGCCATCAAGCTGCGCTGCATCCATCAACTGAGCCAATGCGAGTTCATGAAAACGACTGTTCTGGCGAATGTCGAGTTTAGCAAGATGAAAACCAAAGGTATTTACGATACGAATGGCCTCGTTCACGTCTGCAAATGCAATTTCCGAAGCATTGTTGTCTATCAAAGCCCTTTTCAGAATGTATAGATCTTCCTCCAATTCCTGAGGATGATTGTAACTGATGGATTCTTCCTTGTATGCCTGAATATGTCCTTCGACAATTGAAACAGGTAATTTGATCATTAGAAACTCTATAAATTGTTTCAATGATTCAGTCGCATGCGAAATTTTATAATGACCATCAAGGTTTACAATTTCATTGTATAATGCACCATAGCGCTTTCGGAACTCAGGATTTAAATCTTGGACCTTTGCATTGAAGCTTAAATTTTTCTTTAGGTTGATCAACACCTGTTTTATCACATGAAACGACTTTAAACGCAATTTCATCAATGTTTCCCGAGTGACCTGAGCTGTCACCAGAGGATGACCGTCGCGGTCCCCTCCTACCCAATTTCCAAAGGTGATTTGTGGAAACTGCTTCACATCCTGGATCAGCGCAGGATCAAAGTCCAGATCATTCCAGGCCTGAATGAGGCGCCTGTCGTGAAGCGTAATAACCTGCGGAAATACCTGTGTGAAATAATGGATGATATTGTCTAGTTCCGTGCTTACATCGGGTTTCTCCGTAAATACATCTGAGATTCGCCAAATACGATGTATTGCAATTTTTATGTTATGTCTGATTTCGTTTTGCTCATTCTTTGTAAACATTTTATTTTCCCGTTTCACCACAAGCAAATACAAATTGCGCAAATGCTCTAGCATAATGGTTCGCTTTGCTTCTGTAGGGTGTGCGGTTAAAACTGGTTCAACATGTATTTTTGGTAAATGATCAGCAATTTGTGTGTCAGAGAAACCTTTGTTTTTCAAAAGGTGAAGATTATAAGCCCATAAACCATTGATATCCGTCGGAGATTTTTCATCTTCAACGGATCGTCGGTTCTGAACAGCACCATTAACCTCTACGATATTAAGTAACTGAAAACAAGTGGAGTATAGTTGGAGGTGTTTTTTAGAAACCTTATTACTTTGTAAACTGATATCTTCGCTTATCCAGGGAATTTCAGAGGCCAACTCATTCTCCCCTGATTCTATCAATACTTCTTTTAAACAATTTAATAGAAATTCAAGGTCCTCGTAAGGTTTACCCAAATTTGTACGAACAAGTTGTAATAATTCCATAAAGTTTTATTTATTTAACAATCGTAAAATAATTATGTTTACATGTATTTCCTTAGAAACAACGCGCTTTCGTTTTTATCGTATCTGATTTAAAATCTATCCTTCTAAATCTGAAAAATACAAATAATATGTGAATGCTTTTATGGTGTGGAAAACAATTTTTATGTGGCGCGCATCTTTTGCATCACTTCTTGGTCAAAGACGTGGTATAAACAATCAAAACCCAGAAGCAGGCAACCCAAAAGCAACCAGAATCTTTATATATTCAACACTATATCCAGTTAAAACCGAGAGCAATCGATGCATTGATAATTATGGTTTTAATTGAGTTGCTTATGTGATCCGTCACATTTTGGCAAATGGTTCGAAAGTCCACAAATGCAATCATTTAGTCCTTTTCCCCTGAGTATGCGCTGGATATTGTTATTGATTCTTGAAGTTCTTGTCTTTGATTGTTTTGGCTGTGAAAAATGAAGCAGATACCCTCTTTGCCTACCAGGCGTTAGCCGTTCAAAGGCTAATTTCAGTTCAGGAAGATCCTTGAACATTTGTTTTAGCTCCTCAGGCTTTTCATATTCTGATGTTTTTTTCTTTTTAACCTCAAGCCCGGCATTTTCAATCCCCAATGCTTCAAAAACATATGCCTTGATTACATTTTTTTGACCTTCAATCTCTTTTATATCAAAAAATCTGATTTGTCGGGCTGCCTGAACATTATCAGTCATTTGTATTAAAATTCCTTCCGTATCTTTTAACAGGGCACCTTTTGGAAACAGAACTGCGCAATAATTTTTAAAATCCTGAAGTAAAACAATGTTCTTTTTTCCGTATGTATAACAGGGATGCATCCATTTAAAATCTTCTATCAATCCACAATCGAGTACAATATTTCTTAGCAATTCCAATTCCTTATGCCACTTTTCACATTTTTCCAAATACACGTCAACTTTTGGATTCATAGAAATTTATTTTTAATGGGTTCATATTTTAAAATGCGTTTTAAGCCAATTACTTTATGTAAAACTCAAGATGCCTGCCTTCGATATTGTTTTTTACATTCAACGGGAATAATTAAATCCAACATCGAGCTTATACAATATTTAAAAGCGCCACTCTGTATTTAACCATTTTAATTATCAATTGTTTAGGAATTGCCTGATGGATAGGAAATTGCACAGACCCTTTGCCTTTTTTATAGCATGCCAACTCATGCTCAAATTTCTCAATAACTGTTGGATGTGGGTAAAATCCAACGTGTTGTTTGTATCCTGCAATCATTATTTGCTCATCTCTTTTACCACCTTTTATTAATGCATAAGCAGGGATATTGTAATTGATCATTTCGATCGCATTTGGTACAGCTTCATAAATGCATTCTCTTAAAACAAGCAGCGCATTCTTTATATCATCAGGCTGGTCATTAATGTACGCTTCAGCAGTTTTATAACTATTTACATCACGCATAGTGAGCATCTTTAAAACAATTTGACATAAAGCAAAAAACAAACATCAACAGTTTCAGCACAACATCTCGACCATCATTCAATTTCCAGATCCTATCCATAAATACTTCAATGCGAAACACCAGAATCTAGCACGGACCAAAACAGCAGAAGCGCATTGTTCATATAAACATCTGCATCAAGCGCGGACTCGTTTATAATAAACATTTGTGTTGAGACTTTGTTTCCTTTGGCCAATGTATATTGATATAAATTCCTTCTATAGCTGTAATGCTGAAAAAGATTCATTCTTTCATTACTTTTCATTCGTTTTATTTTTTATGACACCCAATGGCATTACGATGACAATAAGTAAGTGATATTATGTAAATTTGCTGCTCAAAACCGATATTGAGGAAGGAAACAGATTAAAGGTTATTGGAAGATACTATGGATAAAGTGTTAATCATTACATATTATTGGCCGCCCAGTGGAGGAGCAGGTGTACAACGTTGGTTGAAATTATCAAAATATTTGGCCTTAAAAAACACAGATGTTCATGTAATCAGTGTTAATCCAAAAAATGCAAGCTATATACAGCACGATCAAAGCTTGTGTAAAGATGTTCACAAGAACATAAAGGTGCATCTTACGCAATCGTTTGAGCCAATTAATTATTATGCAAAGCTGGTAGGAAAATCAAACGTTCCAATTTCTGGTTTTTCGAACGTAGACAATGACAACTGGAAACTTAAACTCGTGAATTTTATTAGAAGTCACATTTTTATTCCTGATCCAAGAAGAGGTTGGAACAAATTTGCGTACAAAAAAGCACTGGAAGTAATCAAGGAATATAAAATCAAAAATGTCATTACCACATCTCCACCACATTCTACCCAATTAATCGGTCTTCGACTTAAAAAAGTGCTTGGATCTTCCATCAGATGGATTTCTGACTTCCGGGATCCCTGGACTGACATTTACTATTACGAGTTGTTACAACATTCATTTTTATCCCACACCATAAACAAAAGGTATGAAAGAAAAGTAATAGAACAATCAGATGCCATCTTTACAGTGGGGGAACGTTTCAAATCGTCGCTTTTATCAAAAACTGATGCAATCTCAGATGACAAAATCTCCATTATAACAAACGGTTTTGACCCTGAAGATTTTCTAACTAAAAAAAGAAATAAGAACTCAGCTTTTACAATCTCGTATATTGGCACAATCTCAGACTATTACAAGCCAGAAGTCTTCTTCTCTGCACTCGGGAAGTTAATTGAAAAATATCCTGACATTTCCATCCAGTTCAGATTGATTGGTATTGTAACAGACAGGTTAAAATCTTTTATCCAGGATCAAATAGGAAAAGTCGCAATGTTTATTCCAACAGTTGCTCACGACAAAGCCGTTGATTATATGGTAAGTTCCGACATGTTGCTATTAATAACACAGGGTGAAGAAGGAACCATCCCGGGTAAAACATTCGAGTATTTAGCTTCAGAAAGAAGAATACTTTGTATTGGAAAAGGAGATGCAGCGCTAGCTATTTCAAGGTGTAACGCAGGACAAAGCTTTGAGAGGGATGAAGAAAAAGCCATTTTCTCTTATCTCGAAGTAGCATTATTGGATTTTAGGGATAAAAAAACATATAAGGTCAATACACAGGAAATCATCAAATATTCAAGAGAATATCAAGCCAAACAAATTATAGAAGCTTGTAACAAGCTGTAGCATTCACCGGATCACAGCAAGCGAGAGGTACATAAATTCTAAAAGTAAAATAGACTATCAACACGATTATTTTTGAATAAGTTGAAAAATGTGCGTGTTTTTTAAGAAAAGCTGAGATACAAAAAAGAGCAATCACGCCGGGGCGGATTGCTCTCATATTGATAAGATCGTTGATTTTTAGAATGCGCTGATGATGCCCATGAAATCTTCTGCTTTTAAAGCAGCTCCTCCAATCAAACCTCCATCAACATCAGGATTTTCAAATAATTCTTTTGCATTACCTGGTTTACAACTACCACCGTAAAGGATGGTACAGTCTTCTGCAGCAGCGGCTCCCCATTTTTCTGAAATAACGCTGCGAATATATGCATGAATCTCCTGTGCTTGTTCAGAACTGGCTGTCACACCTGTTCCAATGGCCCATACAGGTTCGTATGCAATCACAATTTTTTTGAAATCTTCAACTGAAAGATCACCTAAAGCACCCAAAATCTGACCTTTTACAACATCAAAATGTTCTCCAGCCTCACGTTGAGCTAATACTTCTCCAATACAAAAAATAGGAGTTAAGCCTTCAGCTAACACCAATTCTGTTTTTGTTTTTAAGGTTTCATTGGTTTCACCATAATACTCTCTTCTTTCAGAGTGACCTAAAATAACATATTCTGCACCTGTGGATTTTATCATAGAAACAGCTACTTCTCCAGTATAAGCACCTGAGACTTTGTCTGCACAGTTTTGTGATCCAACACCAATTTTATTGGTATCAACAGCAGCGCATACAGATGCAAGATGTGTGAAAGGTGGACAAATAACCACATCACAATTTACTTCCTTAGAAGCCAAAATACCATCCAATTCTTTGGCCAAAGCAACACCTTCTTCAAGCGTAGTGTTTAATTTCCAGTTTCCTGCAACAATGTTCTTTCTCATGATTTATTTTATTAATTATTATCCTTTTTTTTAGTTTTTGATAACAACCAGACAAGCCCTCCAAAAACGAGCCCCAAAGTTAGAAGATTTATTTGATTATTAAAGCGCCGTCCCTTACCAATTGTCAACTTCAATGGATCCTTCAGAAGTGCGGTTTCAGGAATGCGGTTTCCTGCAAACTTTGCAATCACGTAGCCTTCCTTTAATATGAGTAAGCCCGGATTAGAACGAACGATTGTTTTAAGTGTAATTTCATCCGCATTGGCAACATTCAGGGGCAAGTCAAATTCCGCATGCATGGCTGCAATCACCTTTTCATCAGATGTGGAGGAAACCATGTATAACGGGATTTCATTTTCCAAACAAAACTGTTGTACCTGAATTATTTCAGCCTTTACTTTTTTCAGTTTATTCAATTTAATCTGCGGTGCTATTAAAAGAAAAGTATACCCCTTATCCCTTAAAATTTGTTGGGTGATATCTCCCTCAATGTTTGACACGATTGATAAATCATGAATCGGCGGTGTATAGCCTTTCGCTATCAGCTCACTTTTCATCTCTACAAAGGTCCAGGTTGTGTCCTGCCAGGGATAATTCGTTTCATCAAATTCCCTTGTTTCACCATCCTTTGAATAATAGAACACCGATTTGTATTCGTCCACCGGCGCCCCTTCTGGAACCTTCATCTCATCAGGGATGTTTACCCCAACCTTGTACGGTCTGAAATCTAATATCGGAAGATTTAATAAGCCATATAACGAAATCCCTACACTAAAACTTACAAAAAAAATCGTTTTAAGCCGTTCTCTGCTAACCGCACTTTTATTTCGATTTTCATTCCAACGAAATAAAATAAGTGTAAACGCAGATAAAATCAAGTTCTTAAAAAATGTCTGCCAGTTGCTCATCACAATGGCATCACCAAAACAACCACAATCACTCACAGGATTTGCGATTGCAATCCACAGGGTTAAACCTGTAAAAAAGGCCATAAAGATTGCCAATAGTTTCAGATTAAGGCCATTGTGGTTTCGAAACAAAAGATTCAAACCAATTGCAAACTCAATTGCTGCTAAAACAATTCCAAAAAATAACGCAAAGGAATCTAAAAACTGTAGATTTAATGCTGTAAAATAATCCGAAAACTTATAAGCCGATCCCCATGGATCCACTGCCTTAACAAAACCGGAAAAAACAAATACTGCCCCAACAATCCAACGCGCTACTAATTCAATAAAATGTTTGATCCGGAATGCCATCATGATTCTCCAAACTCCATTTTAATTAGGGCAAAAATTGAATAATTCACCATATCCAGATAATTGGCATCAATGCCTTCAGACATGATTGTCTTCCCCTTGTTATTTTCAATCATTTTAGTTCTTTGCAGTTTCTGCAGAATCAAATCTGTATAAGAACTAATGCGCATACCACGCCATGCCTCATCATAATCATGATTCTTTTTCAACATTAATTCTTTTGAAACAGCCATGTGTGCATCATACAAGCGGATAGCTTCTTCTGCATCCAGATCTGCTTCTTCGGCGTGCCCTTTTTCCAGCTGAACAATCCCCATGATGCCATAGTTAACAATCGCAACAAATTCGTCATGAATTCCATCTCCTACTTTAGACTCCCCCTCACCTTTTATTTCCAGCGTACGAATCCGGTTGGCCTTTATGTAAATTTGATCCGTAATTGATGAGGGCCGGAGAATTCGCCAGGCAGTTCCATAATCTTTTGTCTTCTTTACAAAAATCTCACGACAAAGCGACACCACATGGTCAAATTGCTCTTCAGTCTTTATCATCTTATTGTTTTTTAGGGCCATAAAATTATTAAAAAACATTGGTACAGCATCATGTTTTGTAAAAATTAACTACCTGTTATTACATAGTACCAGTTATTATTGTAGTTCTTAATTTAAATTTAGTACTGTTTTATTTGGTAGTACTATATTAAATTCCATATCTTTGTTGAACAATATTCTGGAAGAAAAATGAAAGCAGAAAACATTAAAACACAAATGAGGAAGGGCATCCTGGAGTATTGTATATTACTTATTATCAATCGACAGGCAGCCTACACTTCTGATATTATCACTGAACTTAAGCATTCCAAACTCATTGTCGTTGAAGGGACACTCTATCCACTCTTAACACGATTAAAAAATGCTGGATACTTAAATTACAGCTGGAAAGAATCGCAGCAGGGACCACCAAGGAAGTATTATGAGCTCACCGAAAACGGCAAGAAATTGTTGGGCGATTTGGCAAAATCCTGGAATGAGTTATCTGAGGTCATAAAAACGTTAGACAAAGCAAATAATTAATACCATGAGAAAAACATTGACGATTAACATTTCAGGAATTGTTTTCTATATAGAAGACAATGCTTTTGAGGCACTTAGCTCCTATCTGAACAAACTAAAAGCATATTTTGGAAAACAATCTGATGGGGATGAAATTATTGCTGACATCGAATCCAGAATAGCTGAATTGTTTCAGGAAGATCTTTCATCTAAAACAGAAGCCATCCAGCTACATCTTGTACAAAAAGTTATTGATCAACTGGGTACCCCAAAAGATTTTAGTGAAGATTCAACTTACGACGATGAAACATCTTCTGAAAATGAGGAAAAAGATTCACCCGCTTCCGGTCCTGATTATCACAATACGAGTAAAAAATTATTCCGAGATCCCGATAGAAAGGTAATTGGTGGCGTTTGCTCAGGTCTTTCATATTATTTTGGGATGGATCTGGTCATTATCAGAATTCTTTTTGCCGTATTGTTTTTTGCTAGCAGCGGAGGCTGGGGG
>JBFHER010000004.1:0-40454 GCA_041584055.1 Bacteroidales bacterium | reverse complement strand
TGCAATCACGGGGGAGGGCGTTTCTTTTTCTGAATCACAGGTCGTTCTGCAAGACCCTCAACTTATATTTAACACCGAGCAACAAATTTATAAAGCCACTGAGACAACTCCCGCCTATGTTCCTTCAATTGAAGTTGCAGGGAACATTCTTTTGGACATTGAAGGTCAAAGCAGAACAAGTCCAACAAACTACGGGGCTGATCAGTACAGTACAGATCCGGGCTCATACTACCCCTTGCTGGCCAAACATGTAGGCCCTTCTCAGGGTGAGTTCCTGTTTACAAATACCTCAGCACTTAATATTTCAGTTCATGGAGGCACAGCAAGCATACAGATCTCATCAAATCTGGATTGGAAAGCCACAACAGACGCCTCCTGGTTGAGTTTAAATGCTTTGACAGGCTCCTCAGACGGCTCCCTTGACATCACAGTTGAAACAAATACAACAGGACTTATTCGCAGCTCAAAAGTGACCATCGAAAGCACCAATATCAGCACTGGCGAAAACATTGTTGAAGAAATTATTATTACGCAGTCAGACAAGGATCCGCCAGCTTTGGAAATCAGCCATTCAGAACTCATGCTTGATGCCACTGCGTCCAATACTGAGATCACCATTTTTTCAAATCTGGAGTGGACAATAACATCTGACATGGACTGGATCTCGTCCTATCCGAGTTCAGGTAATGACACATCCATTGTGGCCATTTCTGTTACAGCCAACACAGCCCTCACCAAACGCAGCGGAACAGTGACCATTTCTGATGGTGCCACCATGTCCAAAACAATTTCAGTAACACAGGAAGGAAGCGTTGGTACGGAGATAAAGCTGGGTATTATCAGCGCTGTTGCCAGCACAGAGCAAAACGAAGAAGGCAAATACAATGTTGCTGCCAACACCATTGACGGACTATTTACAAATCGCTGGTCCGGAGAGGGTGATGGCGCATTTATAACACTGGATCTTGGAGAAATCCAACAGGTTTCCTTCCTAAAAGTTGGCGTATACAATAGTAGCTCACGTGGTACATTATTTGACATCCTTGTTTCTAAAGACAGCATCACATTTGAGGAAGCACTGATGGACATAACAAGTGAAATTACGGATGAGCAACTGATCCTTTACGATTTTGACAATGTTGATGCCCGTTACGTAAGAGTAGTCGGGCACGGAAATACAAGCGGAAGCCTGTGGAACAGCTTTACCGAGTTTGAGGTATGGGGTTGGGAATCAGGCATATCCTCCATTCAAAATGCAAACCATTTCAGATCAGTTTCCATTTATCCAAATCCTTGTGATGGAAGGTTTCAACTTGCAGGTATTGACAGCGGGGAACTTGCGATACTCAGCCTTGATGGGAAAACAATGTATCAGACTCAAATTCTGGCAAATTCTTTTTATCAACCAAAATTAAAAAAAGGAATTTATATTTTATCAATTCAAAAAGATGGGACTCAATTCACCGGGAAACTCATAATCAGGTAAAAATCCCATAAAGGGATGATGCCATTTAAAATCGGAGTACAAACCCGAATTTTAGTGCTAACTTTATGTTTCCACTAAAAAAACAATAAATAATGAATTCAGAATCCAAACATAACAGACGAGATTTTATAAAATCATCAGCAATATTTGCAGGAGGCTCTTTTTTTCTGGGATCTTCAAGTGCTTTTGGCAAGACCGTTTCGAACACAAATCAACTGAATGTAAGTATATTTTCAAAACATCTTCAGTTTTTATCTTATGATAACATGGCAGAAGCTGCCAGGGAAATTGGATTTGATGGCGTGGATCTAACCATCCGGCCAAATGGGCATGTTCTTCCTGAAAATGTTACCCAGGACCTCCCAAAAGCCACGGAAGCTCTGAAAAAGCATGATCTGCCTCCGTTTATGTTTACTTCGAATGTTTCCAACAGCCATGATCCATTGCAGTTAAAAGTGCTTGAAACAGCGGCTGCGGAGGGATTTAAATGTTACAGAACAGACTGGTTAAAATACGCTGACACCAGTCAAATTGAACAGGAACTAACAAGATATAACAAACAATTGTCGGTGCTTGCTGATACCAATGAAAAGCTCAAGTTATGCGGCGGGTATCAGAACCATGCAGGCACCAGCATCGGTTCCCCCATCTGGGATATAAAACAACTCCTAAAAGGCATTGATCCTGAATACCTTGGTTTACAGTACGATATCAGGCATGCAACAGTTGAAGGTGCCAACAGTTGGGAACTTGGTTTTATGTATATTAAAAATCATATCAACAGCCTGGTAATTAAAGATTTTAAATGGGGCGTTAAAAATGGCAAAGTTCAGTTGATCAATACCCCGCTCGGACAAGGAATGGTTTCTTTCGATCATTTTTTCAAATTATTAAAAAAATTCAACATCCATGTGCCTGTCTCCTTACATCTGGAGTATGATCTAGGCGGCGCAGAAAAAGGACAATCTAAAATAAGCATGCCTCAAAAAGAAGTTTTTAATTACATGAAGCATGACCTTGAAAAACTTAAACAAATGTGGAATGACGCATAAAATAAAACGATCAGCAATGCAGAAACTATTATTATTATTTACCCTGACTGTACTCCTACTTTCAGGATGTTCAGATCCATCAAATAGCATGATGGTAAAGAATCAGGAAGAATTAACGACAGCCATCTCAAATGCACTTCCAGGTGATGAGATTGTTATGAAAAACGGAATCTGGAATGATGTTGAAATTCGATTTACCGGTGCAGGAACTGAGAGTAAACCCATTGTACTTAGAGCCGAAACCCGGGGAGAGGTAATCATAAGCGGCAAATCAGATCTTAAGTTCGGAGGATCTTATCTTACAGTAGATGGCTTGTTTTTTAAGGACGGATTTACGCCTTCGGATGCAGTGATTCAATTCAAAATAAAGGAAGAAAGCCCGGCACATCACTGCAGGCTTACCAACTGTGTCATTCTCGACTACAACCAGATGCAGCGTGACAGACCGGATCACTGGGTTGAGTTTTGGGGCCGCCACAACCAGTTGGATCATTGTTACATTGCCGGAAAATCAAATCAGGGCCCAACAATTCGTATTAAGATAAAAGGCAACCAGAATATACGTACCTATCACCAGATTGTCAACAATCATTTCGGTCCACGGCCTCGCAAAGGCGGTCCAAGAGGTGAAACAATTCAGGTGGGAGACAGCTATACCTCTATGTCACCTTGCAATCTGACCGTTGCCAATAACTTATTTGAACGTTGCAATGGCGAAGTTGAGATTATTTCCAGTAAAACGAATTTCAATGAATTTAGGAACAACGTTTTTTACAAATGTGAAGGTTCGCTGGTAACCCGTCACGGAAATTATTGTATAATTGACGGTAATTATTTTATTGGTGACGACAATTCAGACAACATCGGAGGAATTCGCATCATTAACACCGGCCATTGGGTAACCAACAACTACTTTTACAAACTAAAAGGACAAAATTTCCGAAGTCCGTTAGCCCTTATGAACGGGATACCAAAATCGCCTCTGAATCGATACAATCAGGTAACAGATGTAGTTGTAGCGCACAACACCTGGATCAATTGTAAATCGCCGTGGCAATTCGGAGTTGGGAGCAATGTGAGTCAAAAAGACGTTTTACCGGCCTCGGAGATACGGTCAGAAAGGCCCATTCGAACCATTTTGGCCAACAACATCATCTACAACGAAACTGGAGATCCACATCCCATTGTTGAGCACGACGCGCTTGATGGCATTCAGTTTGAGCAAAACCTGATTAATAATCAATCGCTAAAATTCAAATCCCCAGAAGGGCTGAATCAGGGAGAATTCAAATTGATTAAAGTGGCTGAGGATATTTATACACCTGCCCAAAGCGAATTAAACCTGCCACCTTATGTTGGCTTTGAATTTGAAACAATTCGCACTGATATTTTTGGTAATGAACGTTCGAAAAACAACCTGATTGGCGCTGTTTGTCAGTCCAACTCGCCAGATCCTCACATTTTGGATGAAAACAAATACGGTCCTTCGTGGTTCAGTGCAAACAAAGAAACATCGGCCCCGGTGATTGTGGAGCTATCCCCCAACGACGATCTTCACACGCATATACAAGGAGCTAATAGTGGTGATGTATTGGCATTGAATCCCGGAACATATCAACTCGAAAAATCGCTGATCATTAACAAAGCCATTCAACTAAAATCATTGGATCCCCAGCACAAAGCACATATCACCTATATTGGAGAAACAGGAACGTCTGCATTTCAGATGCATCCAAAAGGTGACATTACCCTTCAGGGCCTTGTGCTTAGCGGGACAGATTCGCAAAATGCCTTCGCGTGCCTGAAGAAAGGAATGTCAAGTCTTTACAATGTGAAGGTATACGATTCTGAGATCAGTCATTTTGATTATATCCTGAAAGCGCATAAAGAATCCATGTCGGATTCCATTACATTCGCAGGATGTATATTGCGGGATTGTAAAAATGGCATTGAATTATCAGAAGAAACCGATGACAAGGGAGACTACAATGTTGAGTTTCTTACAATCGACAATTGTGACTTTAGCAAGATTCAACAAAACGTAATTGACTATTATCGTGGCGGTTATGACGAATCAACCATTGGAGGAAACCTCCTGGTTAAGAACAGCACTTTCAGTAATTGTGGTGAAAAAGAAGAAAACGGGATTCTGCTTAATACAAGGGGCATCATCAATGTGAATATTCACGACAACCAATTCAAAAACAACAAAGTGAAACTGGTTGCTCTTTTGTGGGGTGCAAAAAACAATGTACATGCCAACAATGAGTTAAGCAACTCAGGTAAGATAGTGGTTGAAGAAAATCTGAAATTAAAAATACTATATTAAAAACGGATTTGTAAGCACTGATACCTCTAAGCAGCAAATCCAGTAGCCCGGCAAGTTTGTCGGGCTATTTTTTGGACTAGAAAAACCACAATTTCACGGCCATCCCAATGATGGCAACCATTAGTATGCGTTTAATCCAGACATCACCTTTATTCACTGTAAAGTTGCTGCCTAACCATCCTCCGGTGGCATTTCCTATCGCCAGAATGAGCCCGGCCTTCCAGTCAATCATGCCTTCCCAAATAAAAACAGTCAAGGCTGCAACTGTATAAATCAGTGCAACCGTAACCTTTATACTATTTGTTTTTACAAGAGAGAATCCATTGATCCTCACCAATGCCAATATCATTATAAAACCAATTCCGGCATGTAAAAATCCCCCATAAATTCCGATAAAAAAGAAAGCCAAATACCCCAACCACTTACGGGTCCCCGTTATATTTTCAATATCAAGCCCTTTTTGTTTTGGACTGAAAACGATAAGGATTCCCACAACCACCATTACAATGGAAAGGATGCGATTAAACAAATGTTCATCAATATCAACCGCCAACTTAGCGCCTAAGATTGCGCCTATAAGTGCAATTACTCCTAAAACAAGTCCGTAGCGACCCGGAGAAACTTTTTTTCTCTGAAAGTTTGAGACCGAAACAACATTCTGTGCCAGTAAAGCAACCCTGTTGGTGCCATTTGCCACAGCGGGTGGCAAGCCCATAAAAATCATTAAGGGCATTGTAATTAAGGAACCTCCACCTGCCACAACATTAATAAATCCGGCAAATACACCTGCCACCACCAAAATGAGATATTCAACTGTTTCCATGCTGTAAATATAATAAAAGGCCGGATGTTATAACCCCTTATACATCCGGCCTTTTGCGAAACTAAAACTGGTTCGAATTGTCCCCTATGAGAAGAACAATTCACCATTATCTTCAAGATTATTCTTTTAAAAAACATATTCCTGAGAAAGCACGTTCTCAAACTGAACCGGCTTTCCACAAGCATCTAAATTAACACCAACCTGTCAACAAAAGTTTGACTATCGGTATCCACAAAGACAAGATAAACCCCTTTGTTCAGGTTGGTTGAAATGCATGTATCACTGCTAACATTCCGCTGTGAGTACACAATGTGTCCCGATAATGTAAACACATTCAAGCGACCATTGATGCAGTTCTTTATATAAAACGTACCCGTACTCGGGTTTGGGAATAAAGACATTAATCCCTGCTGAGAAAATGCATTCTCTGCCTTGCTCGTATCACCAGCCCATCCATAAAGTTCAAACTCCGTATAACTATTCCAAACGCCAGTCCCCCCCGAATAGCCCAGGCCTACAAGACGAACCTTTGATGTTGAATAATCTTCAAAATCGTAGGTCGTTAAAGGTTCCGGAGAAATTGTAGACGTCACATTCGCCATCAAGGTATCAAATGAACCTGTGCTGTTGTTCCACCCCAAAAGATGAAAATCTGCCGAGCGTTCATCCCCTTTATAGTGCCCTATTTTAACATAAGAAACAAGGCTTTGCATTTCTAATTGAAGATCAATATAGGCGCCAATGCCTTCCCCCGACCAACGCGTTGAAAAAGATCCATCAATGGTATTGGCTGCAACATTGTATTTATCCTCTTCGTTTTGTTCTGTACTGGCAACAGCTTCAATGATGATTAATTGCGGAATGGTGTCTTCTTTCTCTTCTACGATATCACCTTCATCACCATATGCTGCACCTATCAGTGTCCCTATGTCATCCTTCTTTAAAGGCCGATTATTCACCTGGTCATCAGACAACTGATCGCAACCGGCATCGTTGGTGGATGTACGTACCTGACCTTCGATATCTTCGCTTACAAATGACAGCGTATTCACTCCGTAGCCGATCACGGGACTATTATCCGCGGGACGATAAAATTCACCTGTTCCCAGTAATTTGGGGTCTGCGTTATTCACTTCATCCGGCGTGTCACCTAAATTTGAGGTATAAATTATGTTGTTTTCATAAATAATGCCATCCGGGGCATCATCATAATCAATTGCTTTTTGTGTTTTACCGGCATAATCTGCAATAACATTATTTGCCAGATAAACATTTTGTGGAGGCAGACTCAGCTCATCATTCACGCCGGCCCCGATGGTTATTCCATACTTACAATTCACAATTGTATTATTTACCACGCTGGGATTCTTTACCTGAAAGTAACGATTGAGCGGGGAGTCAGGCACACCATTTGTCAAAGAAATTGCCGATCTAAAACCGTCACTCAACAGATCCTGAAAATAGTTATTGTACACCTTGTGATCCTCACCAATAATCCGCACGCCCCCACTCTTTTTATTTAAATCACCAAAAAAGAAGTTTCCATAAACAGCGCAACGGTTCCCATGGCGCAAGGTAAGTGTGCCTTCACAATGTAAAAATGTATTGTAGCGGTATATATTCTCACAGGATTTATTTGAGATTATTTCAATCTCACCATCGCAATTTTCAAACAAGTTATTTTCTACAATCGCGTAGGAGTCCTTCATGCTATTGGTACTCGTCCCAATACGGATTGTTTCGGCCCCATTCTCCCCCAGTTCCGGAATGTCTGCAAAGTAGTTATTATTTATGCGGTGATAATTGGCTGTTTCACCAATCCAAATAACCAGGAGTGCACCTGTGTGATTTTTTCCAACAAAAGAGCAGTGATCAACCTGATTATTTACCCCATATATTGAGACCCATTTGTATTCTACTGAGGGGTCCCATGGATTATAATTGATAATGGCAGTATTGGTTAAGCGACAATTATTGGCTAAAGAAGAGCTTGATGTACGAAAAGACACAACCGGATCGCCTTCCAGCTCACCTTCCTGAAAGGTCAAACCATCAACAATAAGATACTCACCCGACAATTCTAATTTAGAAAAACCGTTTAAAATGACTTTACCGGGAGTTTCTGCTTTTAATGTGATTGGATTCTTTTCAGTACCATTTCCTTTAAAGGATAATTCTTGATTAGACCAGGTCCCATTTCCCATGATCACCACATCACCTGCAACTAAAGAAAGCTGGCTTAGTTCGTTTGCAGTGTTGATGGTATACTCTTTGGCGTTAAGATGTGAAATCAACGAAAAGCCCAAAACAAAAAACAAGAGCGTTAACTTTTTGAAAGTATATTTATTCATATGGAATTAAAAAAATCCTACTATTAAATCACAATGATAATTTAAATCTCTACAAGCCAAAAGAAGAAAAGAACGATCTGTTTTAAATTAAACCAGGAATCGTTCCTTTCTGTTTCTTTCATTGTATGTTTATAAGGAGCCAATTGACTTCATAACAAAGCCAATTGGCCTTGCTCCTATTTTACAACAATCTTGCTCACCGCACCATTTACATTCAATAAGTAAACGCCACTGTTAAGCTTTAAGTCAACATATTCAACACTGCTTATATCCGTTTTGCTGAACAATACCTTTCCTGCAAGTGAAATTAATTGAATATCTGCCCCTGCAGCATCCTTGATCGTAAAACGACCGCTTGTTGGGTTCGGGTATACACTATAGTTTAAAGCACCCACTGGCGCAATGGCTGTTGTTGATGCTTCTCCCCAAACAGACACTTCTGATATGGTCAACCATCCGGATGCAGCGGTTGGATCCGTTTCAGTTGTCGATGTATTTCCGTAGAAATTTATTTTAATGGTATCCGTCATTACAGAATTAGGGAAGGCATATGCCACTGAAGTGTTGGCAACAGATTGCAATGGTGACAATTGAGGCGCTAAAATTTCAACATACTCAGAACCATTCCAGTAATCGACACTGAAGGAAGTAAGACGTTCGTTATTCTTATATTCCATTATTTTCACGAGAACCACTTCCGATCCTGATGGTACTGCAACTTTAATCCACTCTGATGCACCATTTAAAATTCCTGCCTGATAAACCCATGCAGTAGAATCGTGTCCATCAATTGCAAAAGAAGCTTCTTTATATGCACCATCTTTAAGTTGTTCCGACGAAGCCATTGCTGATAAGGCATTAATCAATACAGCCTGACCTTCCTGAGTAATCTTCAGTTCGTCTAAAATTTCATCACCAATCAAGCCATAAATCGTGCCTGTCCTTGGAGCTGCTCCAGTATTTGCTTCTGCAACAATTGAAATGGTAGCCATGCCACTATCACCTGCTACAGGGCTAATGTCCAGCCAGGTATCTGTACTTGCAACAATCCATGATGCATTCGCTTCAAGATCAGCAGTCACTGTCTCTCCTGCTTGCTTCACGGCTATGCTTTCGTCGTTGAATTTTAAGATGTCCGGTACCACAACAACACCACCTTTCAGCGGATCAAGAACCAATGTATTTGGATAATTAGAATTTTCATATGGTGCATAAGCTCCGGTTTCATCTCTGATAATCCAGTCTATTAAAGCAGCATAGCTCTTACCAGAGTTTGAATCACCAATGGTATATTTTTTACTGCTACTGGTTGTTGTTGAATACCCTTCTGCTACAAATACATCATTGATCCATACACGTGTATATCCCATGGTATCAATTCCATCAACGTGACGCTGGAAAGTTACACGGTAAACATTAAAGTCCATTGCGCTTACACCCTCAGGGAAGCTTTCTGTAATCCCAGCTTTTTCAATGTTTATCTGGTCACTGCCATAAATACGTACCTTGTCGCGGAAACCACCCACAGCAACTTCCATTTCACCAACACTTGCAGAATCAGTTGTAATACCACTCATTCTAAATACAACAGTAAAACCTGCATCAGGATCAACATCTGTCAGGTGGTTATTACTCCAGTACCACTTGTCTGAAATACCAGAACGCATATCTAAAATTTTATTTCCCGCATTCTCTGCATCATCAATAATGGTTGATGTACCAGTTGTGTTAGAACCCGGACTGAAACCAAAAGCTTCAGGCGTTTCTGATGCATCATAAATGTCCCAACTGCCTTCTTCCACTTCTGTAGACAATGGATCAAGGATCAATTCTGCCGGATACTCAGCTCCTTCGCCAGGTGCGTAGGCATCTCCGCTGTCCCAAATAATCCAGTCATACTCAACGCCGTAATCTGCACCACTGTTAGAGTCTCCAATTACAAAGCGAGAATCACTATCACTTGTTGTAGATGATGGTGCCACTGACTCATCCACCAATACATCATTGACCCAAACTTTGGTAATACCATCCTTGAAGGTTATTCGATAGATATTGAAGTCATATGCGTTGTGACCATCAGGATAAGCCTTTAGTTCTTTAGAGTTTGCTTTTTCAATATCTAATCCCTTTTCAGGATAAAACCTTACTTTGTCTCTGATTTCACCATCTTTCACTTCCACTTCCATAAAATTAGAGTAGGTTGAATCCTCGCTGAATTTATACGCTCTGGCACGCATTACCACAGTAAAAGCTTGTTTTGTTCCACCGCCAGATACTTTAGAGTCAATTTTTGGTGCTTCAAGCGTATTTTTATCCGCTTCCCCGGAAATAAATCGAAGGATTTTGTTTCCAGAATTTTCAGCATCATCTACCAGCGTTATTACGGCTTCATTACCATCTCCATTTTTCACATTCCAATCTGCATCTCCAGGCAACGTTGAAGCATCATACGTTGTCCATTGCGCAGATACAGTTGTTACTAGCGCAAAAAACGCTACAACTGCAAACATTCTTTTCATAATTGTTAAATTTTTCATAATGTAAAATTTTAGTCAATACTCATTAAATTTTAGTTTATTTATTTCAATAGTTCCAGCTCCTGAAAGAACTGTTGCAGATCATCTTGCATTTGACGCTCATACGCATTTGAGAATCCACCATGGTTCCCGTTTGGCACAGTTCTTAGAAAACATTTTATTCCAACCGATTTTAAAGCCTTCTCCAACATCACCGCATGTTCATACGCAACTACAGAGTCAGCATCCCCATGAATAATATACGTAGGAGGTGTGTTCTCATTAATCAGATACACGGGCGAGATAGATTTCACAAAATGCTCATCAGCCACTTTATCTCCAAGCCAGTCCTGCAAAGATTTTGTGTTCATGAAGTTTAATAAATCCGTTGGCCCATAATTGTTTAATACCGCAGCCACTGTAAAGTCCGCCCCCATAAACTGACACCTGTCAAAAGCACTTGATGTGCCTAAATAGCCGGCAGTCAGAGCTAAATATGCACCGGCCGACCCACCTTTGATAATAATTTTATGCGGATCGATGTTTAAACGGTCTGCATTGTTGGCAATGTAATGCAGCATACAACGCACATCTTCTATGGCAGCAGGCGCCAAAGCATGAGGGGTCAGACGATATTCCATATTGGCCACAGCCATTTTATTGTTGAAATAGAAATTGAAGTCAGTCTGACTTTCCTTTTCACCATGATTCCAGCCCCCGCCGTGTATGTTGAGCACTACAGGAACAGGCTGTTCGGTGACCTTCGGATAATAAATATCCACACGGTTTTGAACGATATTGGCATTTGAATAAATGGCATCCAGTTCAGCATTATAACCTTCAGGAACACCAACTGCTTTGTGTACGCGGAAGGCAAGGGATGCTTTTTCATTTTCAATGCCCAACTCAGAAACAAAAGCGCCTTGGGGGATATCCAAAGTGTATGATTTATGAGCTTCTTCCGGACTTAGCTTTACACGTATCCCTGCAATATTTCCTGTAACTCTTACTTCTGCAGAATCTATCGGCTCCCCATTAAGCAGCATTGGCTTTTGACCCAGGGTCATTAGCTTATTAAATTCCAGGAATACTTTTCGGGTCAGATTGCCATAAACCAGTTCATTCTGTGCCGGAGCAGTTGCCTGTAAAAGAAGACGATTGAGCGCCGTCATTGTCCGCATTTTTATTTGATAAATATTTAGCGAACTGGACGTGTTGTTACGAATGCGCAAGCGGGCATGTTCTTTATTCACAGGAATTGTATAAACCTGTACTTCTTTACTTGTTGGGAAAATACCTAAAGACTCCCATTTTCGCCCTTCTTTTACCAATACTTCAAAGGATTTTGCATCGGACCCTGTGGCTGCAAGTATTTCTATTTCACCCACATCATCCCATTCCGGACCGTCTATTCGTCCCATTTCGCTATCCTTATCCAAAACAATCCGGTTGTATAGTTTACCATCCTGCCATGTCAGTGAACTTTTGTAAACAACCCCACTGGTGATCCAGAAATCATTGGCTTCAAAGGTTGGATAGTCACCACTTTCAGGACGTTCAGAAACCACCTCTCCCCAGGTACCGTCATTAAAATTCGAAATAAAACCCGCCATTCTGGCCTGACGCGCAATGCTAGCCGCATCAGTTTTGAATAATTTAACCTGGTAAATTGACAATGAACTTCCCGAATTATTTGCGATGCGAAGCCGGACTTTTTCTTTATAAACAGGGGAATTAAAAATGCGTGCGTCTTTTCCTGCATTGTAGGTGCCTATGGTTTTCCAGTCATTACCGTCATGTGCTTGCAGAGTAAAGGAGCGGTCGTCGCTGCCTGTTGCCGCAAGGATCTCTACATCACCCACCATTTCAGCTTCTGGAAATTCGAAGTAAGCTCCCGTTTTGTCTTTATCTAAAATGATGCGTCCCGAAAGGGTAACGTTCTTATCATTTGGAGATACGACTTTCCCTGATGCTAAATAGGCTTTATTCAAAACAAATCCATTCATCTCAGAAGATGGATAATCACCACTTTCCGGTTTATTAGATGTTGGTCTGCCCCAGGTCCCATCGGCAAAGTTGGTGATTAACGGACGCTGCCGTTCGTATTGAGCTATTACATCATCACTTACCACCGTTGTTTTCACTTGCCAGATAAAAAGTGAGCTCCCGGAATTATTCGCAATCCTTAGTTGTACCTTGCCTAAATGTATCGGGATAACATATGCGCTGTCACGGTCTTTCAGTGTTGCATATGTATTTATCGTTTCCCATTGACGTCCTACGCGCTGTTGCACTAAGAAGGATTTGTTATCCGAACCTGTTGAAGCATGAATTTCGAGAACACCAACATTGGTTAATTCCGGTAACATAAAGTATGCATTCTGACTGTCCTTATCTAAAGCAATGCGATTGGTAAATCTCAAACCGTCTGCACTTTTTATACTGCCTGCGTTCAGCACACCCTTACGCACAGTAAATCCATTGACTTCATAAGACGGATATTCACCGCTGACCGGGCGTTCATTCAGCACTTCTCCCCACGTACCATCAGAAAAATCAGTAACGATGGGATTTTGAGCTTTCAGGCAAAAGGAAACAAACAGCAACAACAGCCCTAAACCTGCTTTTGCAAGTTTAGTAAGCTGTTTTACATTGCTATTTATTATTTGTGTTGTCATAAAAATATCTGCCAAATATCCACTTGATTAAAATGCCCCGAAGTAAGCATTGAAATTGATGGATGCTTCAGTGCCATCAGCACTTAAATTAACCTTAACCACTTCCATTGCACCGGTGTATTCCACCTCTGATAAATCATCATTGTACTGTTGGAAAAGAACCACATCCCCTTCTTTAAATGAAAATAAGAAGTGATTGGTTTGAACATAACTCAATGAGGCGTCGCCAATTCCCAATTCGGCTAACACGGCACTATTTAGTTTTGTCAGGGTTTTATTCTTAACCTTATCAATCAAACCTTTTTCATCAGAATCAGACGAATTCAATGTTTTCAAACGCATTGTATTTGGTGTTTTTTGAGTGGCCAATGCGGTGCCATTACATGAGAAGTTATCGATCTGCCCACCGGTATTATCTTGCGCATTTATGCGTACCTGACCATTGCTTACGGTAACAAAGAAGTGTACTTTTTCTTTATTATCTGCCCACTCACATGGCGAATAAAAACCACCTGACACCGCATCAAAGAAGGTTGAATCAGTTGTTGCTAAACCATTGCGTTTTGCACTGTAAATGGTTTTATCAGACCAATATGCCAGGGTAGCTACCTGTACCTGAAAAGCTTCTGTTGCTAAAATTCTGGTGCCGTAATAGTACAAGGATAATTCTACCGTAGATGTTACATTAAATTTGGGGACAAGAACAGTCAGTGATGTATCACCCTTATCTAAGATTATACCAGTCACATCTCCAAACATAACACTGTCAATCAAGTATAAATCATCACCGCTGATAACAATTGCTGAACTGTCAGCTGCTTCGGTTGGAAAGCTGGCAATGGTAGGAGGAACAATTTCTATCTCAAACTGAGAACTTGAAGTAACAACAGCCTCATTGCTTTCTGTTGGATAAACCAAATTAATGTTCGCCGTTAATTCTTTATAAAATGGCACAAGCACCTCAAGGTAATCGTTTTGCTGATTAACAATCGTTGCATTGGTTGTGTCAAAAGCAACAGCCGTTACAATATCAAGATTTTCGCCTTCTATCACAATGGTTTCATACGCCTTCGAGAAAGCTGGAAAATCACTTATCACAGGCACTGGATATACTTTTGTAAATGCTGTTGTAGAAGTGGTGGATCCTGATTCGTTAGCCACCATAATCGGACCACTCTTCGAGTCTGAGTTCACCACCACCACCATGCTTTTTGAATTAATAAGGTACTTGATGGTTGCGGAACCACCACCAATGGTTACACTGTCTACTGCCTGTAGGTGTTCTCCTACAATGCTTATCTCATCTCCAACACGTCCGGAAGTTGGCGAGAAATCACTTATCACAGGCGTATAAACAACCTCGACATCATAAACCAGTTTTTCCTGGCAAGCAACAAGGGATAAGACCATTATTGCAATCGAGAATAATATTTTAAAATTTTTCATTCGTTTATATTTTTCTAAGTTAAGCTAAGCTGTCTTCAACGCTTTTCTAATAACCAGGATTTTGAGCAGCTTGCGTATCCACAGACAAAACACTAAAAGGGATTGGTAATAACAACTGCCATTCCTGAACCTTACGATTTGCCATATATATAGCATAACTATCATCTGTATAAGCTGAGACCAATTCACCTCCTGAATCATAAATCAACTCATTTTCGAAGTGTTCTTCCATCACCTTAATAAAACGACCGGTTCTAATCAGATCGAATAAACGGTGATTTTCCATGGCAAATTCCAATCGACGTTCATCTTCAATTGCAAACTGACAAGCCAGAGCATTGGAGATAGTACTTGCATCATAAGGGAGAAGCCCTGCACGTTCCCGTGTATAATTCAAATAAGGCAGTGCGGCACTCACCCCTTCAAGCTCCAGCTTAATTTCGGCCAACATTAGGTAAACATCGGCAAAACGAAGCACCGGCCAATCATTCTCGGCATCGTACTCTGTAGAAACAGATGAAAGATACTTGAGCACATAATTTCGGTACACTTTAGAGCCAACTGTATTGATATAAGAATTTGCAAGGGTAACGTCCTTTCGCTCATCACCACTTTTATAGGCCGAATAGAGAGAATATGTAGGGCAATTGAAACCATCACCACTATAACTAATGTAAGATTCAGGGATGTTGTTCGCTGCAAAAAAGTTAGCAAAAGGTGACCCTAAACCAAAGCCGCCTTTTAGGTATGTTACTGCAAAAATGATTTCATCGTTTAATTCGTTGTTTATATCAAATACATCCGAATATGAAGGCAGCAAACGGTGACCACTATTATTCTCCACATCTACCAATAAGGTTTCTGCAGATTCATAATCTTTAAGTGTGAGGTACACTTTCGCCAATAAGGTTTTTGCAGCCCAAACAGTGGCGCGACCTTTTTCGTCGGCATTGTATGATTCCGGTAACAAATCCACTGCGTCGAGCAAATCGCTTTTTATAAGCTCATATGTAGCACCAACTGAACTGCGCTCCATCTTGTTTGCTTCGTCTACACCGACACGTTTTGTAACCAAAAATAATGGCCCATAAAGACGCACCAAATTGAAGTAATGATAGCCACGAATGAATTTTGCCTCACCTTCTAACTGGGAACTTAAAGTTGAGTCACTCACGACTTCTAAGTTATCAAGTACCGTGTTACAGTTCGCAATGTTATGGTAGGCAGCTTCCCAATAAATTTCGTTAATGCTGTGTGTTGTTTCCACCACAAGCGCATCCATCGAGATAATTTCTTTACTGGTATTCGATGTCGTATTTGGCGTATAAATACGTGCATTGTCCGAACGCGTCTCGGTGAGCATCCATTCATATTGCATGGTCGATTGTAAGCCGTTATACGCTGCAATCATCGCCATTTCCATCTCCTTGTCGTTGGAATAAAATCCTGACTCTCCAAGCTGGTCGATGGGATCCTGGGTTAAGAATTCCTCACAGGACATCAACAGTATTCCGAGGGTTAATATGAGAATTATTTTTTTCATCATCTTATAATTAGATATTTTATTAAAAGACTTTAGACAAACGTGCTTGCCACTAAATTTTCCGTCCTTCATTTTTTACTTTTTAAAACTTCAATTAAAAAGTTAACTCTAAACCAAAGTTATACGTCCGCTGTATTGGGAAAGCACCCCGTTGATATCCGTTAATAAGCGGACTTTCATAATTGCTAGAGGTACTCCGGGCTTCGATATTGATTCCTTTATAATCGCTGTTCGTATGGAACCAGAGATTCTGGAAACTCGCATAAAGCCTTAGGGACTGCATCCCTAATTTTCTTAGGAGTTTATCATCGAATGTATAACCAACAGACAAATCTTTCAGAGCAAAGTAGGATGCATCCTGAATAAGGTAATCGGTCAATAAATGATTTATACCATTGTTTTCATAAGGTGTTTGACCATCACCGGTATTCTCTGAATTAACCCATCTTCCTGTAGAATAGGCTTTATTATACCTTTTTGTTTCGTTATAATAACCATCTCCATTCCATAATTCACCACCCTGAGATCCCTGAAACAGGAACGAAAAGTCTGCACGTTTATAAGTGATCCGGTTCGATACACCCCAGGTAAAGTCGGGATAGGGAGAACCGATGGCAGTAAAGTCATCCGCATCAACAGTACCATCATCATTCTGATCCACGGTCCTAAGCCCACCGGCAGCATCACCGTTGTAAGAAGGATTGCTGTTTATTTCATCTTGAGAAAGCCAGATACCGTTGGTCTCGTAACCATAAAACTGAATCAAAGGATAGCCTACACGTGCAATGTACATTTCTTCACGTTCACCTTGAGATATCAGTTGTTCAGGACCTCCTAAATCCAATAAAATATTATCGTTGTGTGCAAAATTAAGGGACGTACTCCATGTAAAGTCTTTTCTCTTGATATTGTATGTTGTCAAAGTGAACTCAATCCCTTTATTCCGTACCTTCCCTTCATTACTCCATGCTTCAGTATATCCAGAGACAGAATTTACGCTTCGTTCGTACAACAGACTTTTTGTTATTGAATAATAGGCATCGAAGTTTAATCCAATGCGTGAGTCGAACATATACAAATCGAACCCGGTATTGTATTCGTTTGTTTGCTCCCACTGCAAAGCATCATTGCCAAGTGTTGTTGAATTATTGGCAATACCCGAGACCACTGCACCTCCTAATGCATAATTTGCAGAAGACAACATGTCAACATTCGCATAATTATCAATATTATCGGTACCCGTTACACCATAACTTGTTCTAATCTTAAACTGATCTACCCACGCTTTTAAGCCATCCATAAAGGCTTCTTCGCTTAAACGCCATCCAACAGATACAGAAGGGAACCATCCCCAGCGATTTTTTGAGCCAAATTTTGAACTTCCGTCTGTACGGATACTTGCGGAAAGCAAGTATTTGTCGTCGTAAGCATACATAAAACGTGAGAAAACCGATGCCATTGATGATCTTTCTTCCCAGGTTCCGGTGGCAATTGCATCGGCATCGTATTGTAAAATGCTACCCGCGGCATTCAGCGTAGTAATATAATCGGTGGCAAAATCAATCCCATAAATGCCAGCTAACTTATTCGAAATTGTTTGCGCAGAGAATCCCAGCAAAGCATTCACATCATGCTTTTGGAAACGGTGCTTATATGAAAATGTATTTTCAGACAGCAAACTTGTATACAAATCTGTGTTATAAAAAGATTCACTTGTTGAGCCCACTTTTGCAGATCCTTCAGGCGCAAATTCTTCCTGTACTCTATATCGCAGGTTAAACCCATTGGATGTTTTAAAACTCAAGTTATTGAGCAACTCAATTTCAAGGTACATTGAGCTTTGCAAAAGGTACTCGTCGCGGGTTTCCCATTCATTTTCCAAACGCGATGCCGGGTTATTGTTACTTGTTGTATACAGACTGGTTGTCTGTGTTCTATCCAGACCAGAAATCGGGTCGATGCCTGAATAAGATACATTTGTAAAATGGAAACCATGGGCATACTCCCCTTCTTCGTAACCCGTAAGAGCAGCCGTTTGTGCTGTATGCCGCATCGGCATAAACGATGGTGTACGATAATAGTCGGTAAAATTAACCGTTGGACGATCGCGCTTAGAATAACCGGCGGTCATATTCGTCCCGAGTTTAACACGTTCAGATAGATTGACATCTAATTTAGAACGAAGGTTAAACTTATTGTATTCATTATCTTTCATTATCCCTTCATCTGTGAGGTAAGATGTGGAGATATAATATTTTACTTCTTCTTTTCCTCCTGAAACACTAAAGCTTGTTTTCTGGAAAAATGCATCACGAAGAGCCAATTCCTGCCAATCCGTACTATTATTGATGGTAGACATCCCAAAAGCTATGTCCTGAAGCTGCGTCTGCCCCAGAAGCAAATACTCATCTGTTTTCATTTTGACGTACTCATCTTTCGTCATCAGGGGATGTAGTTCATGGTATCCTTTGACACCAAAGGACGTTTTAAGGGAGTACTTGGGCTTTTTAATTGTACCCGACTTCGTTGTTACCAAAATAACGCCATTTGCTGCACGCGAACCATAAATGGCTGCTGATGCAGCATCTTTTAATACTTCAATACTTGCAATGTCTTCGGCATCAACAACACCCAGTCCATCTTCAATTGGGAAACCATCCACAATGATTAAAGGTTGTGAGCTCGCGCTGATGGATCCAACGCCGCGGATGTTAATTTCAGATTCCACCCCAACTTCAGAAGTTGTATTTTGAACCTGAACACCAGCAATACGCCCTTGCAACAACTGATCAGAACGCGATATTGGCACATTTTCTATCCCCAGCGTTTCCATTTTCGAAATGGATCCGGTTAAATGACTTTTCCTTTGCACATCGTACCCAACCACAAAAAATTCTTCTAAAACCTCTAAGTTTTCTTTGAGCGTTATAACCACCTTACTTCCAACTTTTGCTTCAACAACCTGAGAAAGATAACCTACAAAGGATGCATTCAGCTTTACCAGTTCTCCCACAGGATTATCTACCTGTATTGAGAACTCTCCTTCAACATTTGAATATGCACCAGTGGTCGTACCCATGAGTGCAATGGTGACACCTGGAAGCGGCTCTCCTTTGTCATCAGTAACAGTACCGGTAACTAAATTTTTCCCCTGAGCCATTATATCAACATTGGCAATAAGTAGTATGATAATGACTGTTAGAATTTTTTTTAAGCTTTTCATATAATCAGTTAATTGCATTTGTATCAGCATCGGATGTTAACATTTTATCGAAAATGTTGTCTCAAAACTTTAATTAATACATGGCAGGTTGCCCGCCATGTATTAATCTATATTTCATGCTATTAAATACCCAGTGCCTGACCACCACCAACCTGGATGGTTTCAGCTGTTAAGAATGAGGCATCTTTGCTTGCCAGGAAAGATACCACAGAAGCAACTTCTTCAGGTTTACCTATTCTTCCCAACAAAATATTATTTTTCCATGACGCAAACACTTCCGGTTTGGTTGACTTTATTTGAGCATGGAAAGGCGTATCAATTGTACCAGGAGATACCGCGTTTACACGGATTCCATATTCAGCCAGATCTTTTGCCAATGCTCTTGTGATGGCCTGTACTCCAGCTTTCGAGGTTCCATAAACACCAGCTCCGGGTCCGCCTGCATTCCATCCTGCAATGGAAGTGTAATTGATGATTGAAGCATTCTCCCCTTTCTTGAGGAATGGAATCGCTGCCCTTGATGCAAAAAATACAGAATCGAGGTTTAACGCCATTACAAACCGGTAAAATTCAGTTGTCATTTCTTCAAACCTGGATCTTCCACCCAATCCTCCGGCATTATTAACCAGTACATCTATTTTACCATACTTTTCTCCAATTTTGGTGATATTCGAAGTTACCGCCTCTTCATTGGTTACATCAAACCCATAATACTCAGCAGTAATCCCATCGGCAGCCAGCTCTTTTACTCTTTTCGCACCCTCTTCATCTTCTATCCCGTTTAAGATTACGGTATATCCATCTTTACCTAATCTTTTTGCAACCGCAAAACCAATTCCTCCAGTGGCACCGGTGATTACTGCAACTTTTACTTTAATGTCCATAATTCTATTTTTATAAGTTTCAATTATTCTTCAACATTTCTGATATTCCGTGCAAAATAATAGATCGATCCAATTCCGAGTGGAACGAATACAGCGATGATTACAAACACGGGGGTATATGATATCTCAGCAATTACCGGGATAACAAAATTCATTACAATCACAGAAAACACTCCGATCATACCTCCCAGACCAGCCAGCGAACCCACTGACTTTCCACTGAATAAGTCACTTGGTAAAGTTTGTACATTTCCAATGGCAAACTGGAAACCAAACAAGACCATAAAAACGATCATCACAAAACGCGTTGGCGTGGTGCCGTAAAGTACGGTAGCAATCAGTCCAAGAAGCATGATGATTCCACCAATGAGAATGGTTGTTTTTCGTCCTTTATTGATGGAGCCTGTTTTAGCGATAATCCGACCTGAAAAGTAGCCTCCTGCAATGCTACCCACAGCGGCACCAACGTAAGGTACCCACAGAAACATTGCAACTTCTTTCACATTAAAGCCATAGGTGTCGAAGAGGTAAATCGGCATCCATGTTACAAAAACCCACCAAATAGGCTCCAGGAAGAAACGCCCCACAACTATCGACCATGACTCTTTATGTTTTAACAATTCCTTTAGACTCAATCCTTTTGTATCATCTGTTGAATTTCTATCTGCAGCACTTTGGCCTTCCAGAATGTAGGTCTGCTCTTTCTTCGTAATCCAGGGGTGCTTTTTAGGCCCTTTTTTATTTATGATAAGCCAGGGAATGATCCAAAGTACCCCAAACGATCCAATAACCATGAAGGTTACGCGCCAGCCAAAAGCCATAAACAATGACCCAATGATGAGGGGAGCAATAACAGAACCAATAGATGCCCCGGCATTAAACAAACCCTGTGCAATTGCGCGTTCCTTTATTGGAAACCACTCAGCATTACTTTTAACCGCTCCAGGCCAGTTTCCTGCTTCTGAGATACCCAAAGTTGTTCTTAAGATACTAATGGAGAGGATGCCCCGGACTGTTGAATGCAGAAATGAAGAAAGTCCCCAGATTCCGATGCTCAGAACATATCCGATTCTGGTACCAACCTTATCGAAAATTTTACCAGAGAACAATTGTCCCAAAGCGTAAGCAATCATAAAGACATTTGAAATCAAGGCATAATGTCCTTTTGTCAGATCCAGTGCCTGGGCAATTGAACCATCAATATCTTCACCTCCCCACATTATACCCAAAGCACTTCGATCAATGTAATTAATGACAGTTGCCAGAAATATCAAACCAATGATCCACCATCTTAAACCGTTTACCTTCATATTTTTTATTTTTTGCCAAAATAAGAAACTGTACTACCGTCGAGAAAGTCTTCCCTAACGGGACTAAACACATCAATTAAGATTCCCGCTTCAAGGCACAATGCACCATGCATCAGGTTCGGTTCAATGTAAACACCATCCCCACCTTTTACTATTTTCTTCTCTCCACCAATATGAAACTCAAATTTCCCGCTCACACAGTAAGTTGCCTGGGTATGAAAGTGCTGATGGGGTGTCCCTTCGGCTCCCTTGTCAAATTTCACCTTAACCATCATTATCTGATTGTCGAAGCCAAGAAACTTTCGAGCTACGCCTCCGCCTAATTCTTCCCATTCCTGATCTCCATCCAATATGAATTTGTTACGTTCCATGATTTTTTGTTTTTAGTTATTTTATAAATAGTTTTCCCTTATTATTCTCCAGATGAAGGGTGATTTGCTTTTTATTCTTCAGGCTCAATACCAGCTGTTTTGTATTGCTTGTGTTTTCTACCAAAGAAATGGCTTCGACAGATCCTTCTGACTGCATCACAGCTTCGCTGATAGGATTGTAATTGCCATGCATTTCTATCACAGATGCCAAAAGCTTCGTCCCTTTCGCTTTAGTTCTAAGCATCATTCCGCCTAAATTTCGAAGGTTGTAATCCGGATCATTTGCCCCCAATCTTGTAAAATAAAATTCAGTATTCTGATCACTTAAAAATGACATCGTATAAAAACCAGTGCCTGTCATCCATGTCACACTGGACGTGGCCGGCAATTGAGTAGCTTCTCCTTCAAGCCACAAATGCTGGTAACCATTGTCTGAACCAAGAGCGCGCATGGACTGGGGTTTTACATACTTGAAATTTGTGGTAATGACCTGACCATTGTAATACATCGGAAGATCCAGACTGGCTACTTCCTGACTGTTTACTTCGATGAGATCGATGATGTATTTTCTTTCATCAAACTGGACCAGTGCCATGCTTCGTTTGTAGTCGACACCAGCGTAGCAGTTATTGTCACTGGCAGAAACGATCTGAAAAGTATCATTGTCCAATTGCGAAAAAAGAATTTCGGGACTCAGTTTGTCTGCTTCTTTCTGATTTCCATTGAAATTTGATTCCTCATTCACAACAAGGGTGTTATGGGCAACAGTATGCTTAGCCCAGCTTGTGTTTTCAGGTAAATAGCGCCCACCTTCTTTTGCAGTCACATTCAAAAACCGCGCTGCACCATAATCCGGTATGATCTCATTTCCATTGTCATAAAGCATGAAAGCCAGACGGTCGAAATGACCATGCCCCATTCCCTGAGAGCTAAACTTGAACACCAGGGTGCTTTGATCTTCAGCTTTACCCATTCGCATCATTGCCACTCCTCCCATGTCTCCCTCTGATCCATCATGAATAAGCATCGGCCGACGTTCAAACGCATCATTCATCCCATGCTCGATAGCTTTAGCCACAAGCAAGCCCTGTTTGCTAAGCATCACTTTACCTTGTTTTTTCGCCACATCCAACACCTGAGAATCTTCGTTTAAACCATAAACGATATTTGTTCCGAACAGCAGTTCTGCAGATACCCATGACTTCTCTTTAATTGCATCGTTGAAGGGAAAGAAACGTCCGTCAGGAGCTGTTAACTGAAGTAAGGTGGTGACTGCCTTTTTTAATACACCATCTTTATATTCAAATATTTTTAGTTGAGGCATGTTGTTTTCCAGGGCCTGCGCAAAGACCATAAAAGGCATTAATGCATAACGCTGATAGTAGGGACCTTCGGCATAATAACCATCCGGGGAGAACAGTTTATCAATCTGCTTTAAAAAACCACCTGATCCATCCAGTTTTGTGCTATACAAAGCTTTTTTAATCATGATAGAATCACCCAAAACCATCCCAGTCATTCCAACACCTGCCACCGCCCAGGTACCATGATTATGAACACGGTCAAACGAATAGCTATCTTCCACCGTAAAGAATTCCACTACTTTTCGTAACAGATTATCTTCAATATGCCTGCGTTCCTCCAGAGATAAATACTCATATATACAGTCGTAAGCCTGAATTGTATAAACCAACCAAACCGATTCATTTAATCCTTGCCAGAACAGTTTCCCCGGAGCCTGATTTTTCTGCATTGGGTGTAGTCCAAGCTTTGGATACAATTCTGCATAGGCATACAGCATTTCCCTGACAAAAGCCGCATACTTTTCTTGCCCGTTTAGCTGATACACCAAACCTGCATTGTACATTTCTATGTAGTTCTGCTTGTGCTTTTCATGCGAATATCCTCCACCTGGATCTTTTGGGAAAGGCACTTCCACACCTGATAAAATTGCTTTATCTGCAATTGCTACAGCATCTTCCAGTGAGGATTGAAGCATCGAATAGAGGCTCAGTCCGTCCTTTATCTCCTGAACATTCTGCTTTTTCAGAATTAACAATGGATGCCCGGATTCTGAAACTGATGTGTTTTCTGAATTACAGGAAAACAAACCAAGAATAAGGACTGAGATACCAATGAAGTTCCGGATACGTAAAAGCATTCTTAATGGTTTAAATAAATAATTAATCACATGCACCCTTTGTTAAGTCCATCCTTCCGTTAGAAGAATTAAGGCAGGCATTATAAATCCCCATTCTTTCCATCTCTGTCAACTGAAAATTTATCGTGTGTGTTTTTTTCACCTTGCCTCTAAGTTCAATGAAATTAATGTTTGAATCAAAACAAATATAATTGGCATACCAATTATTGGTCGACCAAAATTACGCCTTCCTTTTAAACTTTCAATACCTTTTAGTACTTTTTTTTACGTTTCTGCTGTATAACATATTATCAAAAACGTTACGAAACGCCTCTGCAACTGTATGAATTCCAGTTTAGGCCATAAAAAAGAGAGTGCCCATTCCTGGATACCCTCTTTCTAATATTTTAACAAAAAAAAGAGCGCATCAGTTTTCGAACACCCTCTTCTTTTAACCTTATGTTTTTTTAATTCCCGTTCTGCTTTTGTTGTTCCATGCGCTCTTTGGCAAAACTAACAACTCCTTCAAGGTGTTTTGCCATGAGTGATGCTGCCAGTTCTCCGTCACGGTTTCTAATTGCGACAAGAAGGTCCTCATGCTCTTCATTTGGCACCCGATCTGTCACACAAATGCTTTCTTTTTGATAGATGGTCATTATATCTGGAATAACCACAAGCAACATCGCCTTGAAAACCGGGTTATGACAAGCTTCTGCAATGGCCCTGTGAAACGCAAAATCATGGCTTACCCTTTCCGGTGTATTAAAATGCTTTAAATAATTCTGATGGGCTTTTTCTATTCTTTTCAGGTCCTTCTCAGTCCAACGTACAGCACAAAGCCTCGCAGCATTAACTTCCAGTACAAGCCTTGTTTCAACCAGGGAATAAAAATCATAGCTCTGAAGATTCAATACATCTGAAATCAGTCCATCAAGCGTATTTATATCCAATCCATTTATTACAGAACCGCTTTGAGGCAGGGTTTTAATAATGCCATAAAACTCTAACTTTTGCAGCGCCTCTCTCACCTGCGTCCTTCCAAATCCAAAATCTGATGCCATTTTACGTTCTGCCGGCAAACGATCCCCAGGCTTCAAAACGCCAGAATTGATCATTTCCTTTATCTGAGAAATCACCAAATCAATTGGCTTTGCTGTATCCGAACCTTTCATTTCTAAAACTTGTGCTGCCATCACTCTTTATTCACTTAATTAATATTTTTTCCAACTTCTACTTCAGGGTGCAAAAGTATACTTTTATTTTAAAAGCATCTGCTTGTTTACAACTGCTGTTAATCTTTCTAATTGGTCGACCAATATACGACTAAAGTTTGAATCTCGCGCAATTTATTTTTTAAACCTTTAAAATTTATGCTCAAAAACATTAAAATTGATGTTCCGGCATTTAGGTAAGATATTCTAAGACACATTAATGCAGCCCCAGCATTAAAAAACATTTGCCGGATTTGCTGAATATACGCATGCCAAAAGCAAGCATCTGTGATGTAAAATTAATAGCATCAATTCCTTTTGGAAACCACCATTCATTTTCTTACTTTTGCCCCGGTTTTCAGCAAGCATACAAGGAAACCTTCAGTTGTACCGATTGGTGTATGATCCGGTTAATATCGGAAACGCATTAAGTCTCTTCGAAACTTAACGCTTTGCATTTAACCATCGGCATTGTTTAGAATGATACCGCTTATTTGCATATTCAAATTGGCATAACATCAAATCCATTATAAATGCAGGAATTTAAATCCATAAAACTGGTATTGGAAGACGGTGCAGTCTTCGAGGGGAAATCCTTTGGCTATCACGCATCTGTGGCGGGTGAGGTTGTATTTAACACCGCAATGACGGGCTATCCTGAAAGTTTAACTGACCCATCTTACAAGGGGCAGATTCTGGTATCAACCTATCCTTTAATTGGGAATTATGGTGTACCTGGCGATGAGTTGGAAAACGGAATTTCCAAAAATTATGAATCAGACCGCATTCATGTAAGTGCGTTTATTGTCTCAGAGTATTCAACTGAACACAGTCACTGGAATGCGCAAAAGAGTCTGGGAGATTGGTTGATTGAGAATAAGATTCCAGGTATTTTTGACATAGATACACGAGCACTAACAAAGCGATTGCGTGAAAAAGGGTGCATGCTTGGTAAAATCCTGATTGATGATGAAACGCTTGATTTTTACGATCCAAATCAGGATAATTTGGTAGACATGGTCAGTTGCAAGGAGAAAATTGTCTATGGAAATGGTCAGCACAAGGTAGTTTTGGTAGATACAGGAGCGAAATACAATATTTTACGTTGTCTTTTAAACAGAGATGTAACACTGATACGTGTCCCCTGGGATTATGACTTCACGCAGGAAGATTATGATGGCATCATGCTGTCAAACGGACCGGGGAACCCACAAACATGTGTTAAAACGGTTGAACACATTGCAAAAGCATTGCAGGATGACAAACCGATATTTGGCATCTGCCTTGGCAATCAGCTTTTAGGGCTGGCAGCCGGCGGGGGAACCCATAAATTAAAATATGGACACAGGTCACACAACCAGCCAGTGCGGGAACTTGGAACAAAGAAATGTTATATTACCTCACAAAATCATGGATTTGTTTTAGATACCGATACTTTAAAGGAAGATTGGGAACCAGCCTTTGTGAATGTGAATGATGACACCAACGAGGGCATCAAGCATAAAACAAAACCTTTCTTCTCCACTCAGTTTCACCCTGAAGCTTCCAGTGGACCAACAGATACTGAATTTTTGTTTGATGTATTCATCGACAAAATCAAGGATTACAAAAAATCAAGATAAAAGCTGATAAATGACAGGTAGGTCCGGTTATGCAAATAGCCGGACTTTTTTTATTTTCGCAAAAAATTATTACGGTGGGTAGAAGTCAAAAAAAGCCTCATTTAAAGAACGTTGAGATTATCGATGTTGCTGCTGAGGGAAAAGCCTTAGGGAAGGTTGAAGAGAAAGTTGTTTTTGCAGCTTTTGCAGTTCCCGGTGACGTTGTTGATATTCAGGTAACCAAAAAGCGCAAGAAATTTATGGAGGGTCACATCACGGCGTACCATAATTATTCTGACATCAGGGTTTCGCCTGAATGCGAGCATTTTGGCACCTGTGGTGGTTGTAAGTGGCAAATGCTACCTTATGAGCAACAATTGAAATACAAGCAACAGCACGTAACGGATGCGTTGGTTCGCTTAGGCAAAATAGCGTTACCTGAGATTGAACCTATTCTGGGCTCTTCCGAAACCTACTATTACCGGAATAAGATGGAATATGCTTTCTGCAACAACCGTTGGATACTGGCTGATGAAATTGAATCAGAGGAGGAACTTGACAGGAGGGCAGGCGGATTTAACATCCCCGGAAGGTTCGATCGGGTCCTTGACGTAAAGACTTGTCATTTGCAGGCAGAACCCAGCAATGCCATTCGCAATGAGTTGAAGGCATTTGCCATTGAAAACAACATTCCCTTTGCCAATTTAAGAACCAACGAAGGCACCTTGCGGAGTGTTTACATCAGAACAGCCAGCACAGGAGAAATCATGGCCATTGTTGTTTTTTGGAATCATGAAACAGAAAAAATGGTGCAGGTAATGGAATTCATGAAACAACGTTTTCCGGAAATTACATCCCTTTACCTTGCCACGAACCAGCACGGAAACACCGTTCTCGATAAATCAGATCTGAAACTTTACAACGGAAAGCCTATCATAGAGGAAGAGATGGAAGGCTTGCGTTTTAAAATCAGTCCGCGATCATTCTATCAAACAAATAGCAAACAGGCATACACCTTATACAAAAAAGCCAGAGAATTCGCCGGCCTTACTGGCAACGAAACGGTTTATGACCTTTATACCGGTACAGGAACCATTGCATGTTTTATTGCTAAGCAGGCCAAGAAAGTTGTGGGGATCGAATATGTAGAGGATGCCATTGCGGATGCCAAAGAAAATGCCATCAGAAATGAGCTTTCAAATACAGCCTTTTTTGCAGGAGATATGAAAGATATTCTGACCACAGATTTTATTTCAAAACACGGCCAGCCAGATGTGATTATAACTGATCCGCCAAGGGCAGGCATGCATGAAGATGTAATTAAAACCATCATAAGCTCAAATACATCCAGAATTGTTTATGTTAGTTGCAATCCGGGGACACAGGCACGGGATTTAAGTATATTGGATGAACATTATCGCGTTGCGAGGGTTCAAGCAGTAGATATGTTCCCTCAAACTGCCCATATCGAAAACATTGTTTTATTAGAAAAACGCTAGTATGTCATTCATTACATCTCTTTCTCCCGAAGCTGTCTGGTCCTATTTTTCAGACATTTGTCAAATTCCGCGTCCTTCAAAAAAAGAAGATAAGATAATTGCATACCTAATTGATTTCGCAGAGAAGCACCAATTGGATTACAAGAAAGATGCAATAGGGAACATTATCATTTCAAAAAAGGCAAGCACAGGCATGGAGCATCTCAAGACAGTGATCCTTCAGTCACATGTTGACATGGTTTGTGAAAAGAACAATGATACAGTTCACAACTTTGATACTGATCCGATCAAGCCATATATCGCAGGGGATTGGGTAAAAGCAGAAGGAACGACCCTTGGTGCAGACGATGGCATTGGGGTTGCGGCTGAACTTGCGTTACTTGCTGCAGACGACATCTCGCATGGTCCAATTGAATGTCTTTTCACAGTGGATGAAGAAACAGGCTTATCAGGGGCATTTGCGTTGCAAAAAGACTTTATGAAGGGTGATATCCTGTTAAACCTGGACAGTGAAGACGAAGGTGAACTTTTCATAGGATGCGCGGGCGGGATTGATACCCTGATTGATTTCAACTACCAGAGCATTGACAAAAAATCAGGATATCTGCCATTTCGTATATTGATAAACGGGTTAAAAGGCGGTCATTCGGGTGGTGACATTCACCTTGGGCTGGGCAATGCCAATAAACTACTGAACAGGTTCTTATCAGACATAAATAAAAAAACTGATTTGTTTCTCGTTTCTTTTGATGGCGGCAACCTGCGCAATGCCATTGCAAGGGAAGCGGAAGCGACCATTCTGATACCCGCTTCATTCAAAGAGCAATTGAGGATTGATTTAAACATTTACATCGCTGTATTGGAGGATGAATTCAAATCCATTGAACCTGATTTGAATCTGGAACTGGAATCAGTCGCATCCGTTTCTTCATCTCTCACAAAGGAAGACACGAACAAGTTTCTGGAAATGATCGACACATGCCCGCATGGCGTTATTGCGATGAGCTCAAATATAGAAGGACTTGTTGAAACATCCACCAATTTGGCATCTGTAAAATTTTCATCAAACAATACAATTCGTATCACCACCAGCCAGCGGAGCAGTGATGAAGCTGCCAAGGAAGCATTAAAAAAAGAAATCGTTTCTGTTTTTACTTCAGAAAACACGCAGATTATGCATTCTGACGGCTATCCAGGTTGGTCTCCAAATCTTAATTCGCCCATTTTAAAGATTGCGGAAGAAGCATACGAACGATTATTTAACACAAAACCGGAAGTTAAGGCCATTCATGCAGGACTTGAATGCGGCTTATTCCTGGATAAATATCCATCACTTGATATGGTTTCCTTCGGCCCAACGATTTACGGAGCGCATTCTCCGGACGAAAGAATCAACATTAAAAGCGTACAAAAATTCTGGGATTACCTCTTAGAAGTGCTGGTCAATGTTCCTGAAAATTAATTTCCGCACAGGGCACATGCGAGAAATGAATCATGAACGATCATAAATTCTCTGCTTAGAGAAACATAATATTTTATCATAAAAAAAGGAGCGACCCGAGTCCCTCCTTTTTTTTATTTTATTTACTAATCAACAACCACACATCATTGTGTTCAGCATGGCTTTGTCGAATTGTTGCGATTTGTTGACGCGCAGCACGTTCAGAATTTGTAGCATAAACAGAAATGCGATAGAGTCCTTCTGCATTTCTCAGCAATACGGGAACAAACTCTTTTGCACGCATTTGTTCCATGTACTTATCCGCATTTGCTTTTTCACTAAAACTGCCAATAATAACATAATAGGTTTGCTTAGCAACTGATTTATTAATAAGCTCAACCTTCTCCTCTTTAACCACCAGATCCTTGATACTTTTGCATGATCCAAAAGCCAACATCAAAACCAGCAGCATGAATGATACATTTTTCATAATCAAGCTAATTTTAAAATTATAAGGTCTTCTTAACTTCTACCTCTTTGTATGCTTCTACCATATCACCCACCTTTATATCATTGTATTTGGCAATATTTAAACCGCATTCATAACCGGTTGCAACCTCTTTAACATCGTCTTTGAAACGTTTCAAGGAACCTAATTCCCCTGAGAAGATCACAATCCCATCCCGAATAAGACGTATTTTTGAGTTTCTGTTTATTTTACCTTCACGAACAAGACATCCGGCCACGGTACCAACCTTGGTGATTTTGAACACATCGGTCACCTCAACAGTGGCAACGATCTCTTCCTTAATCTCAGGTGATAACATTCCTTCCATTGCCGATTTCAGCTCTTCAATTGCACTGTAAATGATTGAATACAGTCGTATGTCAATTTCCTCAACCTCAGCCAGTTTTCTTGCGGCCATAGAAGGTCGTACCTGGAAACCGATTACAATTGCATTGGAAGCTGCTGCCAACATGATATCCGATTCAGAGATCTGACCCACACCTTTATGAATCACATTAACCTGAATTTCTTCCGTCGACAATTTGATCAGAGAATCTGAAAGCGCCTCAATGGAACCATCCACGTCACCTTTAACAATAACATTTAACTCCTGGAAGTTTCCAATAGCAATACGACGACCAATTTCATCAAGAGTGATGTGTTTGGTTGTCCGCAAGCCTTGTTCACGCTGCAATTGCTCCCTCTTTGTAGCAATTTCTCTCGCTTCCTTCTCCGTTTCCATAACGTTGAAGTTATCCCCTGCCTGTGGCGCCCCGTTTAATCCAAGAATCAATGCCGGTTCTGATGGCCCTGCCTCCTGAATGCGTTGATTTCGTTCATTGAACATGGCTTTTACGTGACCAAAATGAGCCCCTGCGAGCACGATATCTCCCTGGCGCAGTGTTCCGTTTGACACCAGAACAGTTGCAATATAACCTTTCCCCTTATCCAGTGTTGATTCAACAATAGAACCCGTTGCCCGTTTTGAAGGTGTTGCCTTTAATTCAAGCATTTCAGCCTCTAGCAATACCTTTTCCAGCAGCTCAGGTACATTTGTACCATTCTTTGCTGAAATATCCATGGATTGGTATTTGCCACCCCATTCTTCAACGAGGTAATTCATATTTGCCAGGGCTTCTTTTATTTTATCAGGATTTGCTCCCGGTTTATCAATCTTATTGATTGCAAAAACAATTGGCACACCTGCGGCTGCAGCGTGGTTGATTGCTTCCACCGTTTGAGGCATAATGGCATCATCAGCCGCCACAATAATGATGGCAATATCTGTCACCTTTGCACCCCTTGCACGCATGGCGGTAAATGCTTCGTGACCCGGCGTATCAAGGAAGGTAATCTTTCGACCATCATCCAATTTTACACTGTATGCACCAATGTGCTGTGTAATACCCCCTGCTTCACCATCAATTACATTTGCATTCCGAATGCCATCCAGCAAAGATGTTTTACCATGGTCAACGTGCCCCATTACCGTTACAATTGGGGCTCTTGGATCTGTGCCTTCTTCATCAACCTCCTCGCCAATTGCCTGCGCAACTTCAACACTTACAAATTCAACCTTATAGTTAAACTCCTCTGAAACCAAAGCAATTGTCTCAGCATCCAAACGTTGGTTGATAGACACAAATAAACCAAGACTCATGCATGAAGAAATAACCTGTACAGCAGGAACGTCCATCATATTGGCGAGGTCGTTTACTGTCACAAATTCTGTGATCTTCAATATTTTAGCATCATCAGCCTGTTTTTGAGCATCCGCCATCTGCCTTTCTGAAACAGCATCACGCTTATCTCTTCTGTACTTCGCACCTTTCGACTTTCCTTTGCTTGTCAAACGCGCCAAAGTATCTTTAATTTGCTTTTGCACATCCTCTTCATTCACCTCATTGCGAACCGGACGATGTTTTCCCTGTGGCCCCTTACGACGGGAATCAACGGATGATTTTCCTCCGCCGGGTGCATTTCCACCAGGTTTATTAATATTTACGCGCTCCTTGCTTTTTTGAATACGCTTGCGTTTCTTTTTAGCATCACCATCGGGCAAATCAATTTTTTCAATGATTTTAGGACCATTCAGTTTCACTTTCGCCCTGATCACATTATCGTCGCCCCCTTTGCGTGCTGCCGGTGTTGACTCATCCTTCTTCGTCTGACGCTCCTTGATGCGCAGTTCGCGCTCCTTCTTCTTCTCTTCTTTAGACTTTTTGGCGGGACGTGTTCTCTGATTCAGCAGCGACAGATCAATCTTATCAACAACTTTTATGTTATTTTCAAGCTTTGTATCGTTGGGTTTGAAAACTGTGTCGGACTCATCCTCAGTCGACGCAACTTCATCTTCAACAGATGGTTCTGTTTCAGTCACGGGTTCAGCAATTTCTTTCACTTCGGCAACTTCATCTTTGGCAGCTTCATTTTTGACAGCTTTTTCTGCAACAGGCGCTTCCACTTCAGGAACAGCTTTCACTTCAGGAGTAAGCTGGACCTCTTCTTCCACAACAGGCTCTTCTTTCACCGGTTCAACCACTGCAGGAGCTTCCTCTTTCTCAGCCTTCTTAACAGCCCGTCTGGGTTTGTTAATCGCATCCAGATCGATCTTATCCACCACTTTTACCTTTGGCTTGTCTTCCTCAGCAACTTCAGTTGGAATCTCAGTTTCTTTTTTCATAGAAACCTGTTCGTGACGCCCATTTTCAAGAACGATCGTTTCCTTGTTTCGTTCCTTGTTATGCCGCTTCTCACTGACTATTTCAGACTCCTTCTTAGCACTCAAATCAGAGCTAAATTCGGTTCTAAGGATTTCATACACTTCATCGTCAACCTTTGTATTTGGATTTGACTCCACATCGGAACGACCTTTCTTGTGCAGAAATTCCACCATGGTGGATATCCCTACATTAAACTCTCGTGCTAGTTTGTTTAATCTTACTGCCATAAGCAATTATGCTCTAACCTTACTATGTTTTGAAACGATTTAACCTATCCTTCAAACTCTTTCCGAAGCACATCAAGCACTTCTTTAATTGTTTCTTCTTCCAGATCAGTTCGTTTTACTAATTCTTCTACTGATAATTCCAATACTGTTTTTGCAGTATCACAACCTATGCGCTTCAGTTCATCGATCACCCAGTCTTCCAACTCATCGGCAAATTCTGAGATGTCAACATCTTCCTCATCCACCTCATCAATCTCACGATAAACATCGAGATCATAACCTGACAACTGACTTGCCAGTTTAATATTCAATCCACCCTTTCCAATCGCCAAAGATACTTCTTCAGGTCTCAGGTAAACTTCAGCTTTTTTCTCTTCCTCATTTATTTTGATAGAAGATATTTTAGCCGGGCTCAAGGCACGTGTAATAAACAAATTGAGGTTATTGGTGAAGTTAATCACATCAATGTTCTCATTTCTCAATTCACGTACAATGCCATGGATACGTGCTCCTTTCATTCCAACACATGCGCCAACAGGATCGATACGTTCATCATATGACTCAACAGCCACTTTTGCTCTCTCACCGGGCACACGAACAATTTTCTTTATTGTGATTAATCCGTCAAAGATCTCCGGCACTTCTAACTCAAACAAACGCTCAAGAAAGACGGGGGAGGTACGTGATAAAATAATGAATGGTGTGTTATTTCTCATTTCTACTTTTGAGACAACTGCACGCACAGCATCCCCTTTTCGGAAATAGTCTGACGGAATCTGCTCACTCTTTGGAAGCAACAACTCATTGCCTTCATCATCCAATAACAAAATCTCCTTCTTCCACACCTGATAAACCTCGCCGGTCACGATGTCACCAACACGTTCTTTGTATTTCGAATAGATGTTATCCTTTTCCAGCTCCATAATCATTGAAGCCAGACTCTGTCTCAAATTTAAAATAGCACGCCTTCCGAAATCAATCAACTTCACCTCATCCGTAGCTTCTTCACCCACTTCGTAATCTTCGTCAATCGCCTTTGCATCAGTTAAAGAAATCTGCAGGTTTGGATCTTCAACAGCTCCATCTTCAACAACTTCACGGTTACGCCAAATCTCGAAGTCACCTTTGTCGGGGTTGATAATGATATCGAAATTTTCATCAGTTTCAAACATTTTGCGCAATGCACTTCTAAATGCATCCTCCAAAACACTCATCATGGTAGCTCTGTCAATGTTCTTAAGCTCCTTAAACTCTGAAAATGTATCGATAAGATTAATATTCTCCATTTTATAATCTCTATTTAAAACTTGATTACTATTTCTGTTGCTTTTATTTGTTCAAATCCCAGTTTGTGTTCCTCAACCAGGGTTTGCTTTTTCTTTTTACCTTCAACCTTCACCCGGCTGCTTGTTTCCAAAACAATGAAGTCCTTTTCAACCTGCTTCATCACACCCGTCAGTCTTTGTCCATCCTTTAAACTCACTTTCACCTCTTTCCCTTCATTTTTTTTATACTGACGCCAAACCTTAAAAGGCTCACTTAAACTTGCGGTGGTCACTGTCAATTCAAAATCTTCTTCATCCCGATCAAAGCTTCCTTCAATCATCCTGCTTATGTCTACACAATAGGAGATATTAATCCCGGCATAAGCATCTATGCTTACATAAATCTGATTTCCGGTTCCAACCGAAAGGTCTACGATGTACACATCGTCTTCTTCCAGTTTGTCCCTAATAATATCCCAGATCTGCTCCTTTGTTATCATTCCCTATTTCATGAATAAGTAGCAAAATAGGGGACTTCTGCCCCCTACTTTCGCTCAATTCCGCGGCAAAAGTACAAAATATTGTTTATTTCTGCAAAAGTATCTATGTTTTTCATTCCATTAAATCAATTGAATTAAAATGTTGATTCAACTCTAATTGCATCCATTGGATGCTGCGCTGCAAGTCCTATCGGATTACATCGTGAAACAAGTCAACAATGTCTTTCTGAATAAAACTTGTAATGACTCAGTACATGTGCCTGGAATCCACCTTTAATATAACACTTTGGTGGTACATTTACTTTTCAAAACTACATGGCGCATGCTTTAGCAGAAAGGACAAGCACTGCTTACCGATGTAACATAGCCCTTGCGCTCGATGGCATCGCATCCCAAAAAACATGTGTCGGCACACAGGGCTGCGACCGTTTCAATCATATTCAACGTGGGTCTCATCTATTTAGCTCTTGTTTAAGTCTGAAGAGATGAGGCATTTTTAACATACAAAAATTAGGTTTACTAAATTTTATTGTCATAACTTTGGTTCATACAAACAGGTATTACTTAATAGTTAAGGTTTAGGTTAATAACAGCAGAGGTGGCCACACCTCTGCTGTTATTTGTTTCTAAAAACATTTCTCACCGAAGGGAAATCTCCAAAACGCTGCATAAAAAATGATCAATAAGTGACATCCACGTAGAAGCTAAAGCCATTCAATTTGCTGTTTTTTGAAGCATAAAATTTGGTGATTCAAACTGAAAATCTCTCTCTTCTGATCTGTTCTGTGATGCCTCAAAACAGCCTGTATCCCTTTGCCACAAAAGGTTTCACCTAAGACACTGTGAATCAATACATATATATTTTTTATTGGTTTTTAAGATAATTTTGTTTGCTTTCCCGCAAAAACAAGCTTAACTTTATAATCGAACAACTGCATGAAATGAACCTTCAATCGCTTTGGACAAGTGATACTATTTGATGATTAAATTTGACAATACCTGGTTTGTAATCCCCAGTCCGATATGGAACAATTAATCATCAACTCCTTTTAATCCCTTGTGGATCATATTAGATGGTACTTTTTAACCCCTTAAAGGTGCTGAAATGAAAAAAATAAATTATGATGAAGTTGTTGGCTTCGTGGTAACCAACAAGTTGTACAGAAATCCTGGAATCACCCTGGATCGTTTATCAAAACTCATGGCCGTTGACATTGATTGTCTTAGTTCAACAATACAGGAAGGTTGCGGTAAGCGCTTTCAGGATCTGATTACAGAACTCAGAATTAAAGATGCATCCAATATGCTAAGTCAAAAATCATTCGACAGCTTCTCCATTGAAGCCATTGGTCGGATGGCCGGCTTTGAAAACAGACTGCTTTTTAGAAATTTATTTAAAGAACGAACAGGTTATAGTCCAACTGAGTATCAACGCATAAGGCTACATACTTGTTAAAAGTTTAAGCTTCTTACACTCGCAACGAGGCTACACTATCCTAAACTCTATTGAGATTAGCAAAACACTATTGTATACAATAAACAAAATAGACATACCCTTTAGGCCTTTTGAAAACACTGTAAAATGAGATAAAACATTTTTCAGAGAAATTGAACATTCTTTCCCATTCTGGGGTTATAAGCAATCGCAACGTTATATTCGAAGGTTTTGTGTTAAGACACACTCAAACAAACCTTAATATATTCCGATTTGCAGCTTAATTTTAAATGGGAACGTATGTTTAAATCAATTCGCTTCTTCGCTTTTTTATTGGCATTAAATAGTTTTACCCTTATTTTTGCGCAACGTGCATCCATAAAAGGAATTATTGTAGATGGAGAGACAAATACAGCCCTCCCATTTGTGAACATTGGCATTTCAAAGGGAGGCGATGCACCAACAGGCGGTACAATCTCGAATGATCGTGGAGAATTCATTTTTGAAGCCCTGGAAACCGGAAATTATCAACTTACCGTGTCCTTTATCGGATATCAAAACCAGACGATGAACAACATCGACATTCCCAGGGCAAATTCTAAAGTAGACATTGGCACACTACAACTCCAGGTCTCCACCATTGCGCTGCAAGGGGTGGACGTTCGCGCCATGCGACAAACGGCATCATCGAAAATTGACAGAAAGAGCTACCAGACCTCTGACTTTGAAACAGCAAAGGGAGGAACAGCGGTGGATGTTCTGAATAAACTGCCTTCTGTTTCTGTTAGTCCTGATGGCATTGTTTCTGTACGAGGAACTGAAGATTTCATGGTCTACCTCAATGGAAAACCAACTCAGATGGATCCATCTATGTTACTAGGGCAAATTTCGGGAGATGCAATTCAAAGCATCGACCTGATCTCTGTACCAACAGCCAAATTCGATGCACAGGGAAAAGGAGGCATCATCAACATCAACACAAAAAAGGATGCCATAAAAGGGCTCTCAATAACCACAAACGGCCTATTGGGTGGAGCGCCCTGGGGAAATCTTACGGATGAATACAGTGGGTTCAAACAAAACGATAACCGTTATGGAGGTGGTCTTAACTTAATGTATCATCAGGATAAAATTAGCTATTACGGGGGTCTTAACTTTAACCATAAAAACGTAAATGGCTTAAGAACGGGAGATGCACGGGTTCTGGTCGACAGTGACAATGACATTTACCGACACATGGTTGCAGGGGAGCTTGGGGGGGAACGTCCCGAGTGGTATGAATATTTCTCTGCCAATGCAGGCTTTGACATCAACCTGAACAGTTATTCTGATATATCTGCTTCATATTTTTATGGAAAGCGACAGGAAGGCCGATCAGCCTTTTATGTCTATGACATATTCTATGCCGATAAGGATAAGGCGAATAAAACAAATGAAGAATGGATCTATAATCCAAATACTGATAACAGGTATGGGGATTTCCATACAGCGAATCTTGATTACAAATACCGACCAAACGAAAAAACAAGCTTAACAGTATCTGGGTTGGTAGAATTCTCGGGTCTTGACAGGAAGTTGGAAAACCTCAACTGGGATTTTAACAGGAATACAAATGAAATAGGAAACAAACAACTCCACTACATTCAGTCAGATAATACGCCCTTAAAAGGCTACCGTTTGTCCATTGACTATTCAAAGGAACTTGAAAACGGACATATCCTGAACCTTGGCATTCAACCGCAATTTTTTGATATTTCAGGTGCTTTTAATTATGACACATTGAATACAGCGTCCAATACATGGGCAGCCTTTACCAGTCTTGAAAACAGCATTGATCTGACACGTGGTATCTATGCCGGATATGTAGACTATGAAGGATCTGTTGAAAAATTGAGTTTCATTGTTGGATTGCGTCTTGAATATACGGATCAGGAGCTCAACATCAATCAACCTGATTATTTTTCAATTTTCAATGCCAGTTCCCAATCCAATTTTATTGTCAACAAGTTGGACTGGTTCCCTACCCTACATTTGAATTATGATTTCTCAGAAATAAACAATTTAACGCTTGCCGCAAGTCGAAGAATCAGTCGTCCACCAATTAAAAACATGGCACCTTTTCTGTACAGACGCCATCTGGAAGTATATGTGGTCGGTGATCCAAATCTTAAACCAGAATACCTCACAAACGCTGAACTTTCCTATGACCACAAGATTGATAAGCATTCTGTCAATGTAACAGCATTTTACAGAGGAACCGACCATGCTATTTTCAGGGTGAACACCGTTACTTCAGAAACAGCCGGGGAGGGAGAATTTGACAACTCCAAAGTGCGAGAGGTGGTGCAGGAGGATGTACTGATTAGAAGTTATACCAATGCTGGAAATACGCATGCGATGGGTGCAGAATTAAATGCGAATCTGGTGGCCGGCCGTTTTGCCAAGTTCTTTGTGGGAGGAGCCCTATACAATTTCCGGGTTGACAGTGATATTTTTGGCTATAAATCAAAAAACCAAAGCACCAACTGGAGTCTGAAAGCCAATGCAAATGTCTACCTCACAAAAACATTAACCCTGTCTGGTGATGTAAACGTAAATTCAGCAACCGTAACAGCTCAAGGGCAAAACGATCTGTTTTACATGACCAATGCAGCCTTAAGCTACAAACCAACGAAATACAAGGGGTGGGATTTAACGGTGCGCGTGCTGGATCTGGCGAAATCAAATTCAACAGGACTTGACACTCGTGCATTCAACAGCAAAGGTGAAGAAATATTCTACCAGGAAACAGAATACCTTCGTTATGGACCCATTGTTGAATTTGGTGTTTCATACGCATTAAATACCTCTCGTTTGAAAGCAAGCAAGGAAAAGAAAACAATTGGAGACAAGGAGTTTTAACACTGCTTTTAATTATCGCAAATGCATGACGAGAATAAAATGCTGATACTCCGCACAATCTTCAAAACGAATTGGGAATCAGAAATTAGAAACGACAATTAGTCCTAAAGGAGAGCTGGATGAACTGAATACGGATGCCCGTATCTGCTTGCTCATAAGACCTTTAGGCTGGGATACGCTTACGGGATCACTCAAAAAAGTAAATCTTCCTGTCATCCAATCCAATGACTTCCGCATTTGGATACCTGAGCATGCTTCCTTTTAATTGTTCTTTTGCATCATGATAATCCGTGTAAAAGCCATAGAAATAATAGTACTTCCCTTTTCGCTCAAACTCATTTATAAGTTTATAATCAAAGAAATTATCAGGGTTGATTGCAAGTTGGGTTTCGCTTATTTTAACAAGAATTCCAAATTTCAGCTGCATTTTATCATCCACCTTAATGGCTTCTCCGGCATCGTCAATGTACACGTCCTTTCCCCAATCGATAAGTGATAAGTGTGCATACCTGGCTGGCTTACGTTTTAAGTCTATCAGTAAGTTATCCAGTGATTTTGTGGCACCATTCAGGTTATTGTACAAGGCGCTATCGTTTACCAATAAACCCAGAGACCCCTCATTTTCATTGATTTTCTGAAGAATCATATTCAAATTCTCCACAGCACCCGCAACATCTCCCATCAACATTGCAAAATCAACTTTTGACAGGGAATCAGTAATTGCCTCTACATTTTTGAGCATTGCAGCAATGGATTCTTTTTCTTTTTCAATACTTCCTGTTATAGAATCTATGTTGTTGACAATGCTGCTTATTTCTTTTTCTTTTTGTTTTAGCAGGTTATTTATGCGAGAAGATGTGGCTTCGAGGTTCGCAATTGTGCTACTTATGTTTTTTTGATTTTCTTCTGAAAAAGTTGTCTGCACACCTGTTGCAATTGTATCAATTCGTGCCATGATCACATCCAGCTTATCAATGACAGGCCCAGCCTC
>JBFHER010000003.1:0-41546 GCA_041584055.1 Bacteroidales bacterium | reverse complement strand
TATGGTGGCAATCCTGTTGCATGTAAAGTTGCAATCTCAGCATTGAAGGTCATCGTTGAAGAAAAGCTTGCGGAAAATGCAGATCGCTTAGGGAAGTTGTTCCGAAAAGAACTTAAAGCCATTGATTCACCATTTATCGAGCTGGTTCGGGGGAAAGGCCTTTTAAATGCCGTCGTCATCAAACCGACAAATGGAAAAACAGCATGGGATGTGTGCGTGGCACTCAAAGAAAACGGCTTAATCGCAAAGCCAACCCATGAGCACATTATTCGTTTCGCACCTCCGCTGGTAATCAACGAAACACAGCTAATGGATGCGCTTGAAATAATAAAACGAACCTTTAAAGAGATTCATCGGATGAAGTAGTCATCCGATGAATAAAGAAGAACGTTATTTATTTCCAGCCTTTTTTTCTCTTTTGGCAGCTTTCTTTTCTTTAGCTGTTAATATGGGCTCTTTTTTCACATTCTTTTTTGCATCTTGAGACTTTGCCATGATTGTCGTAATTTAGTCGTTTATAGAATCAAAACTTCTTATTTTGATCGAATGTAAAGCTATGGACTTTTTCTTTACCCTGCGTGTTATTTAGGCATTTATTTTAAAACTAAGCGTGTCAAGTCGCGAAGTTAACACAAGGGGCTTTCGCACTGGTTAGTACAGCCACTTCACCGCATGGATGCTTGAGTTGGCATTCAACTTCATTTCGGTGTAATCCAACTTTTTAAGCAGCAAAAAACGCACACATTCACCTTTATTCAGGGGGGCCAGATGCTCACTAAAAAGCTTCAAAAATGTGTTTATGGGAAGCGTCTGCTGCACTTTTAATATTTCCGCTGTATTATTTTTCAACAGAAGAAAGTTCACTTCAAATGGGGCTTTAATCGGCACTAAAACTCCATTTAAATAACGCATTGATGGCAATTCCACAGCTTTTCCGCCATTGTCTAAAACATCAACAATCCGACGCTCTTCGTCCAATAAAACAATGCCCCGTTTTAACAGTTGTCCATTGTTTACAAGATAATGACCTGATATTCGTTCTCTGATCATTCTTTCGGAAAAATCAAACCTTTATAACGCATTTCATTTACAATCCCGGGATCTCCAATTTCGTACATGCGTATATTTTTAATTTCAAGAGATTTATCTACCAGACAAACCGTATCTTCGTACAAAGTCCCTTTCAGTGTTTTTGGCGTTTTCCCGGAATCAATTTTCAAAACCAATGCATAGGTATGAATCATCGAATCTACAAGAAGCTCCAAAGCTACATTGGATTTTGTGCTGTCTCTGTATTCCATCTCTACTTTTATCTGCGGATTTTCACAACTATCAGTTGGATGTATCTCAATGTCGGTATAAAGGCGATACTCGAACCCATAGCTCGTATCCACATCGATCCGAAAGACGAACTGATCGATGCCTCCATCTGCAGAGATACTAAAGCTTCTTGGCAAATTCCAAAATTCATTAAATATGGAATCTTTCAACAAAGAATCCTGCGGAAAACTTTTTTGAATCAGTGAATCCACTTTTAATAAGTTTGGCTGAAAATATTTACCGGTTTGCACATCAGTTTCTATTTTCATCAAATGTGTGATGACAGAATCATAGATCTGAACAAACAAATGGGTTTCTTTTGAATAGTAGGTCAATGAAGAATCAAAACGCATTTCATCAATGCCATACTTTTTATAAATTGTTTTGTAAGCAGTGTATTTATCTTCATTTTTAAAAAAAGCATCCACATTGTCGGTAATGATGCCTTCTGTTAAATGTATGTCCACAAGGATGTCCACCATCTGATCCTGAGGAATGACATAGCTATTCTTCTTATTGCATGCAAACAGAAGCAGCATTGTTCCCAATATAAGGAGAGATGCCCGCATTAAAAATGATTTTCTTTGAAGAACTTACGATGAAATATTAGCAAATAAGCAATTCCGGTGGTGATGGATGCATCTGCAATATTAAAGATCGGTGCAAAAAACTGAAAATAATTTCCACCTAACCAGGGCAGCCAGTCCGGCCAGTAAAAATGGAAAAGATGAAAGTGAAGCATATCAACCACACGCCCCTGCATCAACGGCGCATAATCAAATATTATTCCATAAAAAAGACTGTCAATGATATTCCCCAGTGCCCCGGCTAAAATCATTGAGAAGCCAACCAGAACACCAGTATCAACTTTCCGAATAATCATGCGGCGAATCAAATAGGCAATTACAAACGAAGCAACAAGGCGAAAAGAGGTGAGGACATATTTGCCACCAACACCGGGCAGTTCAACTCCGAAGGCCATCCCATTATTTTCAACAAAATCGATGAAGAATAAATTATGAAGCGGCGATAGTGGCGTTGTTTTGATGTGAATCTTGAGTAATTGATCGATGATAAGCACGAAGAAAATTACACTGATCGATATCCAACCTTTCTTTGTCATTTTTAATGTTTTTACATATAAAAACGGAGGACCATTGGCCCTCCATCATCATTTTGAGGTAAATTGTTGTATTTATTTGCCCTCTTTCGCCTCAATTGAAAGAGTGGCATGGGGTACAGCTCTAAGTCTTTCTTTTGGTATCAGGTTGCCCGTTACACGGCAAATACCATATGTTTTATTTTCGATTCGAACCAGGGCAGCCTCAAGATGATTGATAAACTTCTGTTGACGTTGGGCCAAACGCCCTGATTCTTCCTTGCTCAATACAGCTGAACCTTCTTCAAAAACCTTAAAGGTAGGAGATGTATCCTGCGTATCATTATCGTCGCTATGAGTAATATTTGCCTTTAAGAGATCAAAATCGCGCCTAGCCTTCACCAGCTTATCAAGGATAATTTCTTTGAATTCTTGAAGTTCCTTGTCTGTATATCTTGTTTTCGTATCCATACTCCTAAATTTTTAGCAAAGTAAAATTAATTTTTAATATTTCAAAACTGTTTCTCTATTTTGATCATGGTCACAGCGTCAGCTTCTATTTCCACTTCTTTACCATCTTTCAGATCTTCCAGAGAAGCAATTAGCACCTCTTTCGCAAGGGTCTGAGAAGCAATGTATTCCTTATGTTCCGTCACTGCTGCATCCAATGATTTATGGGAGCCAATAAGCAGTTGAATTTTATCCGTTACTTCCAATCCACTTTCCTTACGAAGATTTTGCACCCGGTTCACAAACTCACGTGCAATACCTTCTTTACGTAATTCGTCACTAATTGTTACATCCAGGGCTATCGTAATTTTTCCCTCTGTGGCTACCAGCCATCCGGGTATATCTTCGCTTAGTATTTCAACATCCTCCAAACCTAATACAATGGTTTCACCATTCACCTCCAGAGGCCATGCTCCTTTGCTTTCAAAATCAGCAATATCTTCCTGTTGCATACCATTTACCAAACCGGCAATGGCTTTCATGTGTTTTCCATATTTTGGCCCAAGAACTTTAAAGTTTGGCTTGATCTTTTTCACCAGAATCCCGCGTGTGTCGGTAAGGTACTCAACCTCTTTGATATTCACTTCACCTAGTACCAGGTCACGTACCGCCTCAAACTGGTCCACAAAATGATTATCCAGCACAGGCAACATTATTTTTGCCAGCGGTTGACGTACTTTTATATTCACTTTTCTACGCAAACTTAAAATCATGGATGAAACAGTTTGGGCAATTTCCATTCGTTCTTCCAGATCCTTGTCGATCAAAGTCTCATCTGCAACTGGAAAATCCTGCAAATGAACCGAAGCATCAGAATACCTTCCTCCCACCTTATTCAGATCTGTGAACAGCTGATCAGCGAAGAATGGGATAATGGGGGCAGCAATCAATGCAATGGTTTCAAGGCATGTGTATAAGGTCTGATAGGCAGCCAGCTTATCTTCATCCATTTTGCCACCCCAGAAACGCTTTCTATTCAAACGAACATACCAGTTACTCAGGTTCTCTGAAACAAAGTCCTGAATTGCGCGCCCTGCCCGTGTTGGTTCATAATTATTTAGATTCTCGTCCACTTCTTTTACAAGAGAATTCAAGAGCGAGATTATCCAGCGATCAATTTCCGGACGTTTTTCAACGGGAACCTCTTCCTCTTCAAATGTAAAACCATCAACATTGGCATACAATGAAAAGAAACCATAGGTATTGTACAGTGTTCCAAAGAATTTTCGCTTCACTTCTTCCACACCTTCGATATCAAATTTCAGATTGTCCCATGGCTGAGCATTTGTAATCATGTACCAACGCAAAGGATCTGAACCATATTTTTCGATGGCGGCAAAAGGTTCCACTCCGTTCCCCAAACGTTTTGACATTTTATTGCCATTCTTATCTAGCACCAGACCGTTTGAGATAATATTTTTAAATGCAACGGAATCAAAAAGCATGGTTGCAATTGCGTGCAATGTAAAGAACCACCCTCTGGTTTGATCCACACCTTCTGCAATAAAATCAGCAGGATAGCGTTCCGGAAATGAGGCTTTATTCTCAAATGGATAATGCAGCTGTGCATAAGGCATGGCACCAGAATCGAACCAAACATCAATCAAGTCAGACTCACGCACCATAGGCTCTCCTTTACTGCTTATTAAAATAATATCGTCCACCACATGTCGGTGCAGGTCAATTTTATCGTAATTTTCCTTTGAATTATCACCAACCACAAAGCCATCAAAAGGATTCTTCCACATCACGCCTGCTTCCACTGCTTTCTCGATCTCTGCCATTAATTCTTCCACCGACCCGATGCATTTCTCCTCTGTTCCATCTTCGGTTCGCCAGATAGGAAGTGGTGTTCCCCAATAACGTGAACGTGAAAGGTTCCAATCAACCAGATTCTCAAGCCATTTTCCAAAACGCCCTGTTCCGGTTGAAGCCGGTTTCCAATTGATGGTGTCATTCAATTCCATCATGCGTTCTTTGGCAGCCGTAGTTTTTATAAACCAACTGTCAAGTGGATAATAAAGCACAGGCTTATCAGTCCGCCAGCAATGTGGATAATTGTGAACATGTTTCTCAACCTTGAAGGCCAGATTTGACTGTTTCAACATAACAGCAATATCAACATCCAGGGATGGATCATTTTCTGTTAGTTTCTCATCGTAAGCATTCTTCACAAAGCGACCGGCAAACGCCTTGTAGGCCTCCACATTCACATATTTTTCAACAAAAGCGGGATCCAGCTTATCAATGCTGTAAAAACGTCCTGTCCTGTCAACCATCGGCTGCCGATTGCCTTCCTTGTCAATAAGGATGAGGGGTGGAATTCCAGCCACTTTCGCCACCCTGTCGTCATCTGCACCAAAGGTCGGTGCGATATGTACCATTCCTGTACCATCTTCCGTGGTCACGTAATCTCCGGGGATCACCTTAAATGCTTCTTTTTCGGGCTTAATCCAGGGAATCAGCTGCTCGTATGATATTCCTGTCAGTTCTTTACCCTTGTAAGATCCCAGCACCTTATAAGGTATATTTTTATCACCTTCCTGATAATCTTCAAGTGCGAGATCTTTATTTTTTTCGTTGAAATACGTTGAAAAACGATCTTTGGCAAGTACAACTGTTATTGCTTTTCCGGTATAAGGATTGAATGTTCTGACTTTAACATATTCAATTTTTGGTCCTACTGCCAGCGCGGTATTTGATGGAAGTGTCCAAGGCGTGGTAGTCCAGGCCAAAAAGTACACATCCGAATCTGTATCTGAAAACAGAAATTCCGACACCTCGTTTTTAATCACCTTAAACTGTCCGATGCATGTTGTATCTTTTACGTCTTTGTAACATCCGGGTTGATTCAGCTCGTGCGTGCTCAAACCAGTACCAGCTGCCGGTGAGTATGGCTGAATTGTATACCCTTTGTAGAGCATGTCTTTTTTATGCAGTTCTTTCAACAACCACCACAGGGTTTCCATGTAACGGTTATCGTAAGTAATGTAAGGATCATCCATGTTCACCCAATACCCCATTTTATGGGTCAGGTCTTCCCACAGGTCCGTGTATTTCATCACCTCTGAGCGGCATTTATCGTTGTATTCCTGAACGGTAATGGTTTTGCCAATGTCTTCCTTGGTGATATTCAACATTTTCTCCACACCAAGTTCTACGGGTAATCCATGTGTATCCCAACCAGCTTTCCGATGCACACGAAATCCCTTTTGGGTTTTATATCTGCAGAAAATATCTTTTATCGTACGGGAAATAACATGGTGAATGCCTGGCATGCCATTGGCTGATGGAGGGCCTTCATAAAAAACAAATGTTGGTTGACCTTCCCTGATTTCAATACTCTTATGAAAGGTATCATCCTTTTCCCATCTCTCCAGAATGCTTTTATTCACCCCGGACAAATCCAATCCTTTATATTCTGTAAATCTCTTACTCATTGTGCACTAAAAAGTCGTGAAAAAATTAAGTGTGCGAAGTTAAAAAAAAACTGATAGTACACAAAGGACTTAAGTGTCAAAATTGTTTAATTCGGGCCGCATTATATCACTGAATTTCAGCATCTTCGCAATTTCATCACCCATGTTTGCAGGCGCAGCAAACCGTTTCAGCATCCAATGCCATCAAAAGCTGTGATTCCGTTGGACTTTTGAACATAATAGGTGCGAATTGTTATCTTTGTGACAAAAACATGCGTGGCACTTTATACTTGATCCCCACATTACTGGGCGAAACGAGCATCGAACAGGTTTTACCTGCCCATAACAAAAACGTTATATTATCCCTCAAAGAGTTTATTGTTGAGGATTTGCGTTCGGCCAGACGGTTCCTTAAAAAAGTGGATCAATCAATTGACATTGAGACTTTAACATTTCATCTATTAAATGAGCACACAAAACTTACAGAAATAGGTGCTTTTACCCGAAATCTTGAAAAGGGAACAAATGTTGGTTTGTTATCTGATGCAGGATGTCCTGGTGTAGCAGATCCGGGAGCTGACATCGTGGCTGTGGCACATCAGAAAAACATCCGGGTGATTCCCTTGGTAGGCCCATCATCCATTTTGATGGCCATGATGGCATCAGGGATGAACGGACAGAATTTTGCATTTGTTGGGTACCTCCCCATAAAACCACCGGAACGTGCACGGCGATTGCGTTTACTGGAAAAACTTGTATTACAGGAAGATCAATCACAGGTATTCATTGAAGCACCCTATCGCAACGTAAAATTGCTTCAGGACATGGTAAATGTCTGTCATCCAAACACAAAGATCTGCGTGGCTGCAGACATCACCCTGGATACCGAATTCATTCAAACAAAAACCGCAGCCCAGTGGAAGAATCAAATCCCCGATATACATAAACGGCCCACAATTTTTGTACTTGGCCGATGAACATAGCAAGGGTTGATTGTGTTAGATAGGTAGTATGCTTTGCATGCCTAACCTGAATCCAACACTTCCCGCACAGGCTCAATCACAGTTAAGCCAGACATAACCAACTCATTGTATCAAGAAAACATTAAAAAAGGTAAGACATGGAAAGTTTAATAAATTATATTGATAAAGGCGACTGGCAAAAATTACTTTTCCTTATTTTGGCAATTATTGTTTTATCCCTCATTGTCAAGGTAATTGCGTCCGCAGTTGCGCTAAGCCTAAAGAAAAGACAAACTCAGGAAAATAACATTTTATCCACGTTTATTGACGCGGTATTACGCTCGCTTGTGCTTTTCACCATTGCCATTACTTTTCAAGTGGGCATACACTATTTTAATTTTTCGGAATCAGTTCTTGAAACCTTATTGGTGGTTACAAAGGTGCTCTTTGCTTTTGCGATAGGTTATTTCTCTTATAATCTGGTTGACATCCCAATGGCCGGGTATGCACAAATCATTAACAAGGCAGAATCCGACATGGGAAAAATGCTGATACCCGCCCTCCGAAGTACCTTAAGAATTGTAATTGTTGGCCTGGTAATTATTCAGCTGATACAAATATTTACTGACAAGCCCTTAACTTCAATTATTGCCGGACTTGGCATTGGGGGTCTTGCCATTGCTCTGGCTGCACAAGACACGATTAAGCACTTCATCGGGTCATTTGTTTTGGCGGGTGATAAACCGTTTAAGGTGGGAGACCGTATTGTTGTTGATGGTCATGACGGCCCCATCGAATCGGTGGGTATGAGGTCATCCCGAATCAGAACTTTAGAAGGGCATTTGGTTTCTATTCCTAATGGAGAGCTTGCCAACAGAACCATACAAAACATTGGTAAACGCGAATACATTCGTCAGCTGACGGATATAACCATTACTTACGAGACAAAACCGGAGATGGTAAAAAGAGCAGTTGATATTATTAAAGAATTGCTAAACAACCATGAAGGAATGCGCGAAGATTTTCCTCCAAGAGTCCATTTCAATGCCTTTAATTCGGATTCATTAAACATTCGATTTTTGTACTGGTATTTTCCACCGAATTATTGGGATTTCATAGCATTTAATGAAAACCTCAACATGCAAATCCTGGAAACATTCAATAAAGAAGGGATTGAATTTGCTTATCCCACACAAAAAATATTTTTGGCAGGAGAGGCTGCAATTAAAAACAGTTGAAGAACTATTTTTAATTCTAAGTCAGCCGAATAAGGGTGCTTTCTTTTCACAACGCTTTGGGTGTCTTGCGTGATGCTCTCACAATTAAGAAAACACCACCCAGAATAAACGGGATACTGAGCCACTGCCCCATATTTAGTTGCATCCCACTTTCAAACCCAACCTGATTCTCCTTGATAAATTCAATTAAGAAGCGTGAGAGAAATACAAATTCAAGAAAAACACCTGTTAAAAGTCCTTCGCGATTGGCGGCATCTTTTTTCCAATACATCCACATGAGCACCAGAAAACCAAGCAGGTATACGAGTGCTTCATAAATGTGTGTGGGGTGTTTAGGAATGCCCCATGCCTTAATAACGCCCACCATTCTTCCCTTATCAATTTTAACTTCAACCCCATCATCCGGATTTGCATAAATATTTGAGATGCTTCCATCTTCCTTTTCAGAAAGGGCCAGCCAGGGCTTTAGTTGATAGTTAAGGATGGACAATGCATCATTTTCCTGCTGGATATGCCGCTTAAACGTGACAACAACATCCAAAGGCCAGGAACGGCCACCATCAGGAGATTCTCCCTGTTCTGATACGTATTTGACCGATTCAATGCTTTTAAGCTGCGAAAAATTTGCTTTTAAGGTGCGACTTAAACGGGTATCCTGTGCATAAACAAAGCCGTATTCAGAATTGGTTGGTTCACCATAAATCTCACTGTTCATTAGGTTCCCGGAACGAATCAATGCACCGGCAAGAGCGACAGTGATTAACAAGCGATCCAGCGACCATAACATACTTCGTTTGGATACCTTCTTTGAAAAAAAATAAATGGCGATTAAAATACCAATGGCACCACCATGACTTGCCAATCCTCCTTCATATACTTTAAGTATCGCAATTGGATTACTTAAATAATAGGCTGGTTCATAAAAAAGGCAATGTCCTAATCTGGCCCCAACAACCGTTCCGATCATCACGTACATCAAGAGCTTATCAAGCAGAGATTCTTCCAGCTTTTCTTTTTTAACGATGCGCTGAAAGATTTTATAGCCAAGGTAAAAACCAAGGGCAAACAACAAGCCATAGTAGCGAATTTCTCTTGACCCGATGGAGAATATTTCAGGATCTACATTCCAGACTATCATTCCAAACATGGTACTTACTCCTCTCTACCGTGACACTGTTTAAATTTCTTTCCACTTCCACAAGGACAAGGATCATTCCTTCCCACCTTCTTTTCGACACGAACCGGTTGTGCCTTTGGTTTTTGCTGTTCGCCTCCTCCACCGGATAGTGCTCCGCCGGTTTCATCTTTTCGGGTATTGTATTTGCTATAATCGCTTTTGCGCTCCACGGCTTCTTTCACCTCGTTCGGATCCCGTGTTGGAATCTGCGCGCGCATCAAGGCAGTTACAACCTTCTTATTGATCACATCAATCATAGTTTTAAACAGATTGAAGGATTCGAACTTATAGATCAACAAGGGATCCTTCTGTTCGTAACTGGCATTTTGAACCGACTGTCGTAAATCATCCAATTCTCTCAGGTGTTCTTTCCATGATTCATCAATGATATAGAGCAGGATTGTTTTCTCAAATGAGCGTGCAATTTCTTTTGATTCTGTGTTATATGCTTTTTCAAGATTTGTATTTACCTGAAACACCCTTTTTCCATCGGTAATGGGAACCAGAATATTTTCGTAACTCTGAGCCTTTGTCTCGTAAACATTTTTAATAACAGGATGTGCTGTTTGCGCGATGCGTTCCACTTTACGTCCATAGGTGAACAGCACCTTCTCGTATGTTTTTTCCTGCAGATCTGCTGCTTTACTGTTTGAAAATTCTGCCTCATCGTAAGGTGGCTCAACAGCAAGCACCCTAAACAGTTCCAGTTTCAATCCCTCATAATCGCCCAGCTCATGGTATTCATTTACAATGCTTTCGGCTGAGTCGTAAAGCATATTTGCAATTTCAACCCCCATGCGCTCGCCAAGCAAAGCGTGTTTCCGTTTGGTGTAGATCACCTCCCGCTGAGAATTCATAACATCATCATATTCAAGCAAACGCTTACGAATACCAAAGTTATTTTCCTCCACTTTTTTCTGCGCTCTCTCTATTGATTTTGTAATCATGGAATGCTGGATCACTTCTCCTTCTTCCAGGCCAAGGCGCCCCATCAATCCAGCCACCCGGTCGGATGCAAACAAACGCATCAGGTTATCCTGCAATGACACATAAAACTGTGATGAACCCGGATCCCCCTGACGACCGGCACGACCTCTTAACTGACGGTCAACACGCCGTGATTCATGCCGTTCCGTACCTATGATGGCCAAACCTCCAGCCTCTTTCACCTCTTTCGAAAGCTTAATGTCAGTACCACGACCTGCCATGTTTGTGGCAATGGTCACATTACCGGCAACACCTGCAGTGGCAACCACATCCGCTTCACGTTGATGCAGCTTCGCATTCAAGACGTTGTGTTTAATGCCCTTTAACTGCAGCATTCGACTGAGCACTTCAGATATTTCAACTGACGTTGTTCCAACCAGCACTGGTCGCTTATTGTTGACCAGATCAACGATCTCATCAATTACAGCATTGTATTTTTCACGTACCGTACGATACACCTTATCTTCTCGGTCGTCGCGCACAATCGGCCTGTTTGTTGGGATCACCACCACATCAAGTTTATAGATGTCCCACAATTCACCAGCTTCTGTTTCTGCGGTACCTGTCATCCCCGCAAGCTTGTGATACATTCGAAAGTAGTTCTGCAAGGTAATGGTTGCCATTGTTTGCGTGGCAGCCTCAACTTTTACATTTTCTTTCGCTTCAATTGCCTGATGCAATCCGTCGGAATAGCGGCGCCCTTCCATGATACGTCCTGTCTGCTCATCAACAATCTTTACCTTATTATCGATTACAACATATTGATCATCTTTCTCAAACATGGAATAAGCTTTCAGAAGCTGATTCACCGTATGGACACGCTCTGATTTTATGGCATAATCCTGAAGCATCTCATCTTTTCGAAGCACTTTTTCTTCATCCGAAAGATTGCTTTTTTCAATTTCTGCGATGTTGTCCCCAATGTTTGGGAGGACGAAGAAATCAGGATCATCCCCCGCACCGGTAATGGTATCAATCCCTTTGTCTGTTAAATCAACGGAATTTATTTTTTCATCAATCACAAAATACAGAGGATCGGTTACCACATGCATGTTTTTCATATTTTCCTGCATGTAGAAGTTTTCTGTTTTAAGCAACTGTGCTTTCACACTTCCTTCACTCAGAAACTTATTGAGTGGCTTGTATTTTGGATATCCTTTGAATGCCCTTAACAACAAAAGGTTGCCCTCATCGCGGACTTTACTATCTTCTGATTTTAACTTGGTTTTTGCTTCGGTCAACAACTGTGTCACCATCTGACGCTGCATTGTCACCAACTTTTGTACACGTGGCCTCAGTTCTGCAAATTGCTGGTCGTTGGCTTTTGGCACAGGTCCGGAGATAATCAAAGGCGTACGGGCATCATCAATCAATACAGAGTCGACCTCATCCACGATGGAATAATGATGTTTTCGCTGCACAAGTTCTGAAGCATTGAAAGCCATATTATCACGCAGGTAATCAAACCCGAATTCATTGTTGGTCCCAAATGTAATATCCGCTTTATAAGCTTTACGCCTGCTATCCGAGTTCGGATCATGCTTATCGATACAGTCCACCGAAAGACCGTGAAACTGATAAATCGGGCCCATCCATTCGGAGTCACGTTTTGCCAGGTAATCGTTAACGGTTACAATGTGCACCCCTCTTCCTGTGAGGGCATTCAGGAAAACCGGCAAAGTAGCAACAAGCGTTTTACCCTCACCAGTTGCCATCTCAGCAATCTTTCCTTTATGCAGAACAACACCACCAAACAACTGACAGTCGTAATGCACCATGTCCCAACTTATCTCATTTCCACCTGCAACCCAGGAGCTGCTCCAAATTGCCTTCTCTCCATCGATTTCAACAAAATCATGACTGGCTGCCAAATCACGGTCAAAATCGGTCGCATCCACTTCGATTGTATCGTTTGCTGTAAATCGGGCAGCTGTTTCTTTAACAACTGAGAATGCTTCAGGAAGAATTTCATCAAGGGTAATTGCTTCTTTCTCGAGAATAACCTTCTCAATTTTGTCGATCTCATCGTAAATTTTCTCACGGTCGTTGAATCCTACCGCATCATCCTCGATCTGCTTCTTTAATTCGGCAATTCTGCTAGTTTCTTCCTTTGTAGCATCAGCCAGTCGCTGTTTTAATTCATGGGTCTTGTTGCGTAATTCGTTGTTAGTCAACTTTTGAATCGATGGATAGGCGGCTTTGATTGCATCAACCATTGGTTGCGTTTCCTTGCTATCCCGATCAGCTTTGTTCCCAAAAATTTTTGATAAAATATTATTTATTGCCATGAGGTCTAAATTGCTTAAAAAACATTAAGCCGCAAATTTAATGGAAATATTTGAAAGCAAGACTGACAAGCGGGAATAATGCCTTCCATTTTAAATCTATTAACACAATGAGACTGAAAATCAAGTCTCTGGCTCATTTTTTTTAATTTAATCATTTACAATCCTTCGATATAGGCAACCAGGTTTTGTCCTTTTTCAAGACTGAGCTTTTGCCTCAGGAAATAACGGGTATTTTCCACGGCCCTGGTAGAAATGTTCATTAATGTGGCAATCTCTTTTGATGACATCCCCATTTTAATGTAGGCACATAATTTTTGATCTTTTGATGACAATTCCGGATGAACATCTCTCAAGCGTTTTAAAAATTCAGAATGGACTTGTTCCAAATGAACTTCGAAGACTTCCCAATAGCTTTTACTATCAATGTCCTTATCAATTTCCTTTAAAAGTTGCTTTACTTTCCGTTTCAGCTCTTCCCGGTCCCTGCTCTCTAAAAATCCTTTCAGAACATTTTTTAAACGAACCAGAAATTCATTCTTTTGAATGATATTCATGGTTGAATTTGCCAATTCTTTTTCTTTGTAAGCAATGTCGCTTCTTAGCTTGTCATTCCTGAGTCGAATCATTTCCTTCTCTGCAGCCAGTGCTTCCCGCTTAAGCTGTTCTTCCTGTTTCCGATAACGTTCCTGCTGCTTTTCTCTTTCCCTCAGGCGGTTCATGTCGATTCGTTTATTTATAATGCGATACAAAAGGGATATGATGAGAAATAACAATAAAATATACAAGCCCTTTGCCAGGGTCGATCTGTGTATTGGCGGATGCACCTTGAAAGAAAATGAGATTGGTTTTGAAACGACGCCATAACTATTTCTTGCTTTTACAATCAACTCATATTCCCCTTCTGGTATTTTCAACAACTGCCTTGAAGTGGAACTTGTCCAGGCACCCGGCACATCATCATAACCTGATAAAAATGTTGAATATTGTATACTCCCTTCTCCAAAATAACTGGCTGAATACACCACTTCGAAGCTATTATCCGCAAAGGCATATTCCAAAGAAACGTCATTTGATTGTTTTGTTTCGGGCAAATAACTCAATGCATACACCACTGAATCATTGATGCTTTTAAACGATCGCAAATGGACCTTAAAGGTTTTACTGAAATTCGATGTTTTCCCGGCAACATAATGAGCAAAGCCATCTTCTATCCCAAAAATCGTATTGCCTTCGTTCATTTGGTAGATATTTTCAAAGCTTCCGGGTTGCTTGTCCCCAATTGTAATAAAAGGTGACTCCACTTTCTTAAATGTCCCATCTTCCTGAAACCGTAAGACACCCATTGTATTCAGATAAAAGTACCAGATATTCTTAAAGCGATCCTCCAACAGTCGATTGGGAAAGTTATCCTCCTCAAAAAATGCACTAAAGCGATTGTCTTTTCCCGGATGAGCACCTTCAATTTTGTACAACCCTTTGGCACCACAAAAGAAACACTCCCCACCTAACTTAGTCAATATAAGCGGAGAACCACCTTCATTTTGTGGGAAATCGCTAAGACTAAACGTATCCACATGTTCAATTTGCGAAAAATCATCTTTCAGTTTGATCCTAAAGGCCCCAAGATCTCCGTGACTCATCCATAGATTTCCCTGTTGATCCCATTCAAGAAAGCGGGACGATTCTGTGAATCCTTTAACTTTGTTACGAAACCCCCATCCTCCAGATTTTTTTTCAATCACAACCAGGCCGTTATATGTTCCAACCAGAAGCAGATCTTTTCTTCCTTCAATCTTTTTAAACACCCAGGCACCATTGACTCCAATTGGCGTGATCAGCTTTGCATTGCTCCCATTTACATGAATGATACCTTTATCGTGGCCACATAAGATCCCGTCATCATCCGCAAACAAACTCCATACCTGACCTGATGCCTCCGGTATAAAATAAAAGTCATCCGGGGTTTTCAAGGGATCACTAAACGCTGGCTTGCTGATTTTATACAATCCCTGATTCGTCCCGAAGTAAAAATTGTTTTTAAATTCACTCACAACGTAACCTGTTCCAAGGTTGAAATAACTCTGAAGAAATGAAACATTCGAATTGAATGCAACTTTTACAATTCCGTTGTCCATACCTCCCCAAACATTTCCTTCCCTGTCTGTAAAAAGACTTAGTATCGTGTTATTTTTCAATCCTTTATCCTTATTCAAAGCCATCACAATATGCCCCTGTTTATCCGTCACAACAATCCCTCCAAGAATGGTTCCAAAAGCCAGAAAATCATTGTCATAGGTCATTCCGCAAAACACATTTAGCTTCATTAGCAAAGCATCTACCGGTGTTTTCCATTTCTGAATATCCTGCATATTCCAAATAAATAACCCATGTGTTTTGGTTCCGATTACAATCTCATTCTCAGAAATACCAAGCATGCTACTAACAATTTTCCCTTTGATTATGTCACCACCGGGAACTGGGAAAGCCTGTTCCCCTCTAATTTCAAGCAAACCGGCTTTTTCGTCCTGAACCAACAACAAACCATTAACGGTAAACACAGAAATAAATCTGGAATCAGAAGCAATGATTCGCTCAAGCTTATCATCTTTGTACATACAGAGCGCTTTTTCTGCATGAAAAACAATATAATTATTCCAGTCCAAAATCTCCCAAAACTCTCCAAAACGATCTGTTTCAGAAGACCTAAGTGAGGAATAAAAAAGCTGATTTGTTTTATTATAACTATAGAAACCGTGCTCTTTATTTGCACCACAATACACCTTGTCTCCTATTGATTTCACACAGCGAATTGGATTTTGCCCAAAATCATTATATCGCAACCAATGGGCACCATCGTATTCAAGCAAACCTTGATTATTGGCAAAGTACATCAGATCATTTTCGCCCTGAGTGATTTTCCAATTTTGTGTTGCTCCACCGTACTCCTGTCGATTAAAATTTTTAATTTCAGGAATTCCAAATTTCTGATTTTGAGAATGCACCGGAACATCCAATAACAAAACAAGCAACAATATAAATAGCAGATGAGATCTTTTCATGTAATCTTATTGTGCCGAACAAATTACTTATAATTTTTGATAAAAAAAAGAGCAACAATTTCTTGTTGCTCCTATTAGAACACCCACTTGAACACTCCTAATTTTCTTTCGTTAAATATTTTTCATCATTTATCACCTCTGGTGGGAAAACGCTATAAGGTTGCATCCCGCAATGAGATCTGCAATATCCAACGAATTCATTTTTCATGTGCTTGTTTGTTGTGCTACATGATAGTTGTATTTATCTCACAATCATCTTTTTAGTTATAACTTGTCGACCTGTAGCATCAGACACTTTAATTAAAAGAATACCAGTCATGTTCGTTACAAGCATTTCGTATTGATTGGTAATTCGTTGATTCATCAGGAGGCGACCGGTTAGATCATATACATCTATGCTTCCATTTAGGAATTCGCTGCCACAATGCACATGCAACTGTGAATTTGAAAAACTAAATCGCACGGTTTCCGCCTCTACTTCTTGAGCAGCTGTTTCCACTCCGAATACTACATCATCCCAATAATAAACATCAGCCGCTCCAGCTGCTCCAAAATTGAAAAAGATAGATACTTTATCAAAACTGGTAGCAAGGTTAAACGGATTTGTACCTGTTGCAACCTGACTCATATCAAAAACCAATGTTTCCCATGCATTTGCAACTGTTGTTGTAGCCTCTGTTTCTACCGTAAGTGTCGCATCTCTATGATCTTCCGCTTTTAAACGCACTGTGACCCCCGCAGCAGGAGAATACACTTTCACACTTATTTTTGCATTTATCTCCGTGAACGGAATGCGTGTTGCAAACCCCATTGCTGTCCCGATGGTTGTACCGGCCCAGCCTTCTGCACCGCTTGTTTTTGTTGTGATGGCAACCGTGTTTGAAGCATCGTTCGGATCTTCACCTAAAACTGTCGCATTCCCTCCAAAATCTGTTACTGCATAATTTACTGTTTCATCCTCAAAGGTAACCGGCAGATCGATCTGCGAAAGGCCACCTGAAGGCGACATCTGCATTACATCATCAAAGAGAAAGGTAGAATTTGCCGATCCATCACCAAGGTTGCCAAAGTCAAACATAAATACCAATGTATTAAATGTTGCAGCCGGCTGCCCGGTAAAATCCCATGTTAATGTCTCCCAAGCTCCGGAAACTGTGGTTTGAACGTCCACCTCAGTTTGTGAAGTCCCCTCTAATTTAAACTTAACGGTTGTCCCAACAGGTGCGCTTGTGAATACTTTCATTGAAATACCACCAAGGATAGAAAAATCAAGGTTCCCCGCTAAAACAAGTTTACTTCCTCCCCAGATCTGACCTCCATTTCTGATTATTTGTGCAACCTTAGCACTTGTATTTTCGCCCGAAGCCTGTGGGTTGTCAATTACTGTTGCAGCGCCACCATCAAAGTCGATAAATCCATAAGGTCCTCCTTCAAAATCAATGGGTAAATTCAATGCAGGGTTCGCGGATGGCGAAAATTCAATGTCATCGAACAGAAAAGTCCAATTGGCACTTCCATCGCCCATGGTTCCATTTTCAAAAATAAAAACGATGTTGTTATACACGCCTGATGTGGCACCACTGAAGTCATAAGAGAGCACTTCCCACTCGTTTGCTTTTGTTGTGGGAACAGCCATTTCGGTAGCTACCGATCCATCACCATTCTCAAGTTTAAACAAAACAGGCACTCCTGCTCTTGGGGAATAAACTTTCATCGTAAATACCTGATTTGTTGTAAAATCTATGGTTCCGGATAAAGCTAATTTACTACCTCCCCAGGTCTGACCTGCATTTTTAACCATTTGAGCCACTTTGGCACTGGTATTGAGCGCCGAAGACTGAGGATTGTCAATAACCGTTACCACTCCTCCATCGAAGTCTGTCACCGTCGGTTCAGCTCCTTCAAAATTCATTGGAAAATCCTGTGCCTGCATAATCCCAAAGGATGTAACAAACATCATCAAAGCAATTGTAAAATTTTTCATGTTTTAAATATTAAGTGAAATTAAATTGATTTATTATTCTTGGTCCTTGCTATTTTCTTTTGCTCTTCTTGCATCCAGATCTAATTTCATCCGAACACAAGTAGTGTGATCGATGGTGTAGAAATAAAGGAGAATCGCACATGACATGTAAAGCAATCCCGGGATAACCGAAATCATCAGTTTTATCCCGGTGATAGCCATTTCAGATTGCTCAACATTCGGTGTAAACTGAAAGATAGCCAGCAGCCAGCCTGCCAGAGCTCCACCAATACCCCAGCCCGCTTTCTGCGCAAAAGTTGCCGCAGAAAAAACAAGACCAGTGGACCGTCGGCCAGTCTTCCACTCCGAATAATCCGCAGTATCGGCAAGCATCGTCCAAAGTAACGGCACGGCTGGTGCATAAGCCATCTTCGCAAGTACGTTAAACGTGTATATGAGTTTGATATCCGTGATGCCTGGTAAATACAGAAGGATAAAGAAGAAACCTGACAGGAGAGAACTTGCTAAGAAAACATTCCGCTTTCCAAACTTCTTTGCCAGGGGCTTGGAAAAAGGAATTGTAACGATCAATGCCACCGTTCCGATCACATTAAACAATTGAACATTTTCCTCGCGTCCGATGTAATATTTGAAGTAGTAAGCAATGGAAAGATTCTGCATTGCAAACATGATGAACGACACGATCCCCACAAAGAAAAGTATAACCCACGGCCGGTTCTTAAAAAGGTTTTTAAAATCTTCCTTTAGATTTTCTTTTTGTCCTTTCGGCGGCAGAACCCTTTCCCTTGTGGTCTTAAAGGTTATCATAAAAAGGATGAAGCTGATGATCGAAAACAGAATTAACGTGTATTGATACCCCTTTGCATTATCTCCACCTCCAAAATAAAGTGCCAGTGACAAAGCAGAACCTGATACAATTAACTGACCTATAAAAGCAAAAATAAAACGGTATGAATTCAGACCTGCCCGTTCATAAGAATCAGATGTCATTACTGCACCCAAAGAAGAATAGGGTAAGTTAATTGCTGTAAACACGGTCATCAATAAAAAGTAGGTAAGCCCGGCATAAATTACTTTTCCTGTGGGGCCAAAATCGGGTGTTGAGAAAGTCATAACCGCCAGAATGCTATATGGCAAAGCCATCCAAAGGATGTAAGGTCGAAATTTCCCCCAGCGCGTTTTCGTGCGATCGGCAATGATGCCCATTAAAGGATCACTTACCATGTCCCAAAAACGGGCAATCAACATGATGGTTCCGGCCGCTGCTGCAGAAATGCCAAATGTATCTGTGTAAAAAATAAGAATCCAGAAGCCAACCATGTCCCATACAAAATGAGAAGCCGTATCGCCCAGACTATAGCCTACTTTTTCTTTGGTGGATAATTTGGATTGGATTTGATTCATAATAATCGGATGTAATTCCCTATTTGTATTGCTCCCTTTTCCTTCTAAAAGCAACAGTCCAAACTTAAGGGCATTTTGATCAAATGTCTAAGATTATCATTCACAGAAAACTCATAGTTTAGCCATGGGCACCTCACAATAAACTCACAACAACGATACTATATCATTGATTTAGTACACCTTACCAGTTCGCACCTCTACATATACTCTTTCATAGTTTCCCATTGAGATGGTTTTTGAGTAAGGCTGATATGAATTCATTCAATTAGCAGCACCAAAGGTGTGTCACATCAATAAAGCGTCTATGGTTAATAAATGTGGGCTTCGAAAAATAAGATTCTATTCAAAAAATTAAGGTGACTTAAGGGAAGAAAAAAACTGATGATTGACCCAACAATGGTTTCCAACGCAATCAAACGAACTCTAATACTTTAAAAAGATCTCCTTTACCACAGCGTAAGCTTCCTTTTTAGTGCGGTTAATATCCACAATCCCCCAGTATTCTTCGTTGGGAGCACCATCGTAAGGAACGCCGCTGCTGTTGGGTGCCCATCCCCCCGGGTCCTGTTGATTTAAGTTTCCGGCTTTCCATAGCTCATCCACAAAAGCAAAAACGGCTACACCGCAGCATACTTCTACATTTCTGAAGCTGGCTTCCAGAATATTTCTGGTAGCGTCGGCCTGCGCTTTTTCATTGACTCCAGCCTTGTACCCACTTTTTGCAATCGACATATAACTATCCGCTCCCGCCTCAGATAAATACATGGGCTTTGTACTAATGGTTTCCCATTCAGCAAAAATTGTTTCAGGATTGTCCCAGCGATACACATTCATACCCCAAATCTCAATGTTTGGACACAGGGCAAGGGTCAGAGAATCAGGCAGCTCTCCATGTGCAGTTGCGACCGGGTGCCAATTATCTGTTTCATGAACGAGGATTGCTGCCTTATTTAATGCAACATACCAGTTTATTAAGTCTCCTTCGAACCATTCAGGATGATAATTGTACTCATTGCCCAGCTCCCAAAAAAGAATGGCCGGATGTTCCTTGTATTTATTGATGTAATTAATAAACGTTCCAGAAAGAATATCAAAATGTCCTCCCTGGTTAAATCCAAAACCAACAATGACCTTGATGCCAGCTCTATGAATTTCATCCAGGATGGCTTTGTTATCCACAGGAGCATACAAACGAATTGTATTTATACCGGCTTCGTTCATTAAAGCCAGATCTTCGGAAAGCATTTCAAAATTTCGTTTATCACTTCCTTTGGGAACAGGATGATAACACACGCCTTTAATTACATAAGGTGTTTGGTTCATCATAATTTGCCGTCCGGAAATTATGACCGAATTCAATTGCTTTTCATTGCTACAAGAAATTAAAACTGCAAAAAGCAAAAGCCATGTACAAATTTTCATAATATATTATTTCATTTCTGCCTTAATAAGTATTGTTTGAAGCGCTTTTTCACTTATTTCCACATGGAATACCTCGTCCCCCAGGTGAATTTCGAATGCTTTTGCTACGGGCTCCATATTCAGCACTACCACAGCGATGCTTCCGTCCGGATTTTGAGCTACGGTCACCATCAATTTTTCATCCTCCTGTTCAAAACCGATACGCACAGCCCCCGGACGAATATATTTACTGAAGTGGGCCATTGTGTAATACAAAGGTGTAAAATAAACTTCATCTGTCTTCGGATCCACAATGACCGGCGCTCCACACCAGTTTTCAAACCAGTTTGGTCCACCTTGCGGGTCTAAAACCATGTTCCAGTCCACCCAGCCATCAACCCAGTTATTTAAACAACCGATCATGTCCCTTGCATAGCGATAGACGGGTACATATTTTGGATGAAGGTATTTTTGATCTTCGGGAGCCCAGGTCCAGCCCCAGTCTTTGGCCTCTTTAGACCAGTACCACGCATCATCTTTCCAGGCCGGCACTTGACCGTCGATGCATGCCTCCGATTGGATGATATGCTTTCCGGGGGCCTTCTGATGGGTATAATTCAGTGCATCAGGAAACCAATCGTAGGTACTTGCATACCAGTGCACCGCAAAACCGTCGAAGTACCTTGAGGATTCCTCATCTTTATAAACAACATCTGCCCAGTGCATCAAGGCCTCATCCCTGTTTTGATCATAGGCCAGAACTTTAACATCATGGCCGTCAGTTTCCAGCTTTGGTCCAAGGTGATGCATTACAAAATCAACCATTTCTTCCGGGGTATAATGCATACTTTCCCAATTATTGTTATTCCCCAGGGGTTCATTTTCAACTGTAATTCCCCAAATATCGATGCCTTCATTTTTATAGGCTTCCAGGTACTTTGAGAAAAATAAAGCCCAGGAGTCGTAGTACGCCGGCAATAATTTCCCGCCCCGCCAATCCTTGTTGTCCTTCATCCAGGGAGGAGCGGTCCATGGGGATGCGATGATTTTAAAGCCATCCTCTGAGATATCCATGGCTTCCCTGATCATTGGAATCAGATCATCAGCATCTTCTTTAATGGAAAAGTGAATGAGTTCTTTGTCGCCCTCAACCGGCGCGTACGAATAATTACTTAAAGAAAAATCACATGAATTTATATGTGTCCTTGTCAATGAGTAACCCGCACCTTCAGAGCCAAAATATGCCTGTAAGATCAATGCTCTGTTTTTCGTACTCATCTGATTCAGTAAATAGGCAGAAGATTCTGTAAATGAGCCACCGAATCCTGTAATTGTTTGAAATTTCTCATCGGGATTCAAGCGAATTTTACTGCCATTCTCTGTTTGATTAAAACCGGCACGTTTTGTTAATTTATTTCCATTCGCTGAGGTTTCATATACCTCCATTGAAATTTGTTTTTCTGAACTGCCGCAAGCTGTTATCACCATAATCAGAGCGATATTAAAAAAGATATTCAATCGATTCATGTCCTTATGTTATTGATTATAATTCACCTCTTCTATTAACTAATTCTATTTTTATATCATGCACCCGTTCTTCGGTAAGATCATAACTCCACATCACCCAAAATGCTAAACCGGCGGTAACCACGGGTATTACAATATCAGCAATCCGTAGTTGGATGATTGTCTCTGCAGATTGTGATACGGCATTCTGATCGAAACCTACCAACTTCAGTACCAGGCCACCTAGTACCATTGCCAGAGCCATACCCAGTTTCACCATCCACCAGTAGATGGCACCAAATGTTCCCTCTTTGCGGGGCATTCCATTATTTAGTTCATCCAAATCACACACGTCCGCGGTCATGCTCATCATCAATGTAAAAAGTCCACCAATGCCAAAGTTCATTAAAGGCACCGGCATGAATAAGAGCCATGGATTTGCCGGGTTGAACCCCCACCATTTTAAAGCATAGCCAACGATTGAAATTGCCGTTGCAATAAGAAATGCTTTGCGCTTGCCTAACTTATTGGACATGAATGTTACAATTGGAATCACAATAACAGCACTGATCAAGGCTCCCACCGACGAGAACAATGGTGGCCAGATGCCTGCAGCTTCTGCAACCCCATCAAACATATAATAAACAATAATAAAGTAACTGAAAGAGGCAACCAATTGATATCCATTAAAGACTAAAAATGTTGCGCCACAGAGTTTCATAAATGGTGCATTTTTAACCATTTGTTTCATTCCTTTAAATAAATCCGAGAAATTCGAAAACAGTGTTTTAAATTTGATTTCTTTCAGATTTTCCATTTTTGTTGAGTCCATTCCCGAACAAAATATGGCAGGCATAATTCCCAGAGCAATACATACTGCGCCTACCATTACAGACAAACGGTGAACACCAATGACCTGAGTCTCAAAAATATTTGGATCTGCCACTAAAATCCAGAACCATGGAACAATCATCCATGCAAGTTGTCCTACCGTTTGAGAGATCCCCATTAAACGTGTACGCTCTGCATAATCGGATGTCATTTCGTAACCTAAGCCAATTAAGGGCGCAGAAAAAATGGTATTCCCAATGATATACACCAGTGACAGTATGAGAAAGTACCAAAAATTAAACATCATGGTCTGCTCAGGATCCAATTGCCAAAGAATCGCAAAGAGGATACCACTCAATATGGCACCTATGAAAATATAAGGACGACGACGGCCATATTTTGACTTTGTATTATCCGAGATATAGCCCATAATTGGATCTGTTAGTGCATCAAGGATGCGGGGAAGTCCACCAAGCAGACCGGCCAGAAAAGGGTCCATACCAAAAGCGGTTACCAGGAAAAACATAAATATCCCAAGCGCCCCAGGCAATAAGTTATTGACCAGGTTTCCTGCTCCAAAAGCCATCTTTTGTCCAAAGGGGACCCTATCCTTTTCTGCCGTTTCGTAATGTGTCATTTCAAATAGTATTTGTTAAGATTTGTGTTCGTTTTAACATTGCCTTTTTAGGGCTACGGCCCATCGCATACAAGCCCCTGTGTTTCTCCACTCCCAAGAGATTATTGGGATTGCCTTTCCAGTCTTCATCGAAAGCCTCAAAAAAGAAAGTCGTTATGTTATGGTCTGCAGTCCAGTTCATAAATTCATTGTAATAACCTTTTTATTTTTCTTCTCTTGCCCGATTCACAAATTCGGAAGCCACTGAAGGCCAGCCTGACCTCTGTCAGGATGTTGTCCGGTCCTAAATCCGGAATAACAGATGGCATTTACGACACCCGCAAGCAACTCAGTTTGAGATTGCTTCAACAATCCCTGATGTGATTGAGAACGACCAGTGACGGCAAATAACACGCAACCTATTAAAACGAAATACATCATCATCAAAATATATTTATAACTGAATGTACTTCTCCCTCATGACTAACTTTGGGGAACGGTCAACCTTAAACAATCCCCAGTGTTTTTCAGGCTCCAAAGGTTCAGGTGACCCTTTCCATGGTTCATCAAAAGCTTCAAATACATAGGTAAGAATGCCTTGGTTTTGTGTCCATTCCAGCAACTCATTGTAATATTGTTTTTGGTATTCCTCACTTACATGCTTTGGATCGATTCCTCTTCCGTTTGAATTTGTAGCCCATCCTGCTTCGGTTATTACCACAGCCTTTTCAGGATATTTATTCTGTACGGAATAAAAATTCTGTTTTGTGTAATCCAGGGATTCTTTAATGTGCTTATACTCCCAAACCGGATAAGTGTGAATGGATATAAAATCAAGTTCTACAACCAAAGGCTTCAGTTTATCCAACCACGGAACATAGTTTTCACAGAATGTTACCGGTTGTTTTGCACCTTGCTTCACCATTTTTGCGTATTGAACAACCGATTGAACAGGAACATAATGGTCCGTCCAATGCACAGTCGCTTCGTTGCCAACAGACAGGCAATTTATTATCATTGGAAATTCATTGGCCCAACTGATCAGCTTTTTGATCTGACCAATGTTTCTTTCTTTGTTTTGCCACAAGACGTCTTCAGAATACGTCCCACCCCATGGGCATCCGAAATTATTCATTTCAGCTGCAATGTAAGCACCCATCATCACCTTGAAGTCGAACTGTTCATTTTGGATCACTTCCAGCACCATCCGTGTATGTGCATCACAATCGTACAATCGGAGGTATTTCCAGTTTTTTTGCAAAATGAACAAATCCTCCTTCACCTGTCCGTAGGAGGGAATCGCTGCGGTTCCTGGCGCCTGTCCTTCACGAAAGCCAGAATAGCAAATGGCATTTCCGGGATTCCAGTTATATGTTTCGAATATATTCAAGCCGATCTTTTTATTCGTTAAAACTTAAGTACTTCATCCTTGTCCCAAAGTCCCCAATAGGCACCAACATCTCCTTCTGTTCCGGTTTTCCAGCTTTCATCAAAGGATGAAAAGTAAAACATTTCAATGCCTTCGTCTCGGGCCCAGTTTTGTGCATCTATGAAATACTTCAATGCATTTTCTTCAGATGGGACCGCCCCGTAAAAAGCCGTTCCCTTGTTTGGCCAGCCTGTTTCAGTAATGATGACGCGCTTACCGTTTCCTGCCCGCTTCGCGTTCCAGAACATGTCTTTCATGTATGGCAGGGAATACTCAATGCTACAGCCTTCCCAAAATGGATAACAATTTGCCAAAACGACATCGCAAGCTGCTGTTACCGCAGGTCTGTCACGAAACTCATAATATGCATCCACATACCCAACAGGAACATCCTTTATCTCGGCTTTCACGCGTGCGATGTATTCAAGCAGCTCCTCTTCACTTAAATCCTTTCGGTATAAAACCTCATTTCCAATGGCAAGCACATCCACATAACCTTCTTTCGCCAACTGAATTGCTTTCTCAATTTCCTTTTCATTTATTTCTTTGTCTTTTCCAAGCCATGCTCCCACAAGGGTTTTAAAACCTTGTGCTTTGGCCAGTACCGGAATCAATTCATTTCCTTCTGTACAGGAAAAAGTACGCACCCAATCGGTATGTGGTTTTATTATTGACAATCGACGTTCAATCTGCTCTTTTGACAATTGCTGACCAGGCTCCTGACCATCTTCGTAAGGACTGAAACACAAACCATGCATCCCCTTATTGAGTAGTTGTTTAAAATCAGATTTCAGATCCGTTTCTTTTGCCTGCGTCAAATTAATTCCGGCAAGCGACATGTATTGATTTTTTCTAACAGACATTGGTGGTATTTTATTTGGATTGAAGACCGGAGGCCTCAGATCGATGATTAAACCAGTCAGACTTCGACCTTCTAATGTTATTTTTTTAGAACGACTTCTACTTTTTTGATTTCTCCTGTTCGTTTAAAAATTGAATCGCTATTTATTTCATCAATTGCATTTCCTTCAAATTCCATATATCGTCCCTCTTTGTGAAGAATTACTTTCGCTGTTTCACCAAAAGAATAAACAACAGGCACCTGACAATATGTAAACACAAGCTGCCCGGTTTCAACCTTAAAAACCTGCTCTTTGCCAACACTATCAAAAAACCTAAAGAGCACCGGATCCTTAATTAGTTCCAAGGGATTAAACAGGCTGGAACCAAACAAAATTTTTCCTTCTTGCACCGCAATGCCCAATTCTCCAAAACGGGAAATCACATCTTCTTTCACCTGACCTGTCATCCCCGGTTGCTTTGCACCAGCATTTCCAGGGGTATGTGAATACGCATCCGTAGGGAAAGCACCATAAAGCTCAGGCGACTTACTTAAACCAATCCCTGCTTTTATTTCGTAGTAGTGATCTGCAATCCTGCCCAGGACACCCGGGGCGGCATTTGCTTTTAGACCTTTGAAATAACTCTCCTGAACCGCAAGCAACAGTTTGGAAACCATGTGCCAATAAATACTCCCCAGACCTTCATAACCATAAAAAGTGCCGGATCGACCCGTAAAGGATTGGTGGTCGAACATTTCTTCATAGACTCCCAACAGGTAGTTTTTTTCTTCTTTAAGCAATTGTCCATATGCCTTTTTATCAAGCTTATCTAAGGCCGAACCAAGCATGCTGGCATTTCTGAATGCACCATTGAAATGACATTTGCCAGTCACATCCTGACGAACAATCGAAACCTGTTTGTCAACCAAAAGTTTGCTAAGTAATTGAGATTCCTTTACATGTTCCAGAGGGATGTTATTCTTCTCTGTAAAACGTGGCAATTGCCTGTCAGGATATAGAATATAGCTGTATTGATCGGCACGAAACAAGGCACTCGCTTTCAACGCATCAAGCACTCTTAAACTTTCCACAGCAGATAAATATCCAGAACTTAAAACAGCGACCTGTCCTTCAAGCATTTCATATAAGTAACGTACAGTCAGATCTTCTCCGCGAAAAGCAATAAGGTTGTAGGCATGATATAATCCATCCTCTCGTTTATTTGCCTCGATGGATTGATCCATATATGCAATACTCTGTTTTACAAATGCAAGCAAATCCTTTTTTCTTACACAAACTTTCTTCCCTGAAAAGGAGTTCTCGTAAATGGCATTTCGATACTTGCTTCCTGCTTCGCCAAGTTCATTTGCAAAACGACACCGGTGAGCATCCGAAAAACCAATTTTAAGGAATTTACTATTCTCGTCAAACACATCAGAGATACGATTGAAAAGCATGTTCACTTCTTCTGAAATACAAATTTCATCCTCATGGATGGTGGCGAATTTCTCTACCCAGAAACTCAAAAAACGTCTTAGGTAGTACAGGGTTACCATAGATGTACCGTTCCCAACCAGGGCATTATTTGCATCATTCCATTCAGGACGCTGCGTGTTTAGCCAGATGCCTGCCTCTGGGATGAAGTTGCTCAGTTTAGACAGCATGGTAACCAGTATCTTTTCCGTGAGATTAACCCGGTAAAGTTGATTATCGCTGGTTCTTAAAAGGCGAGCGTCTGATCCTATTTGAGCCACCAGGTCATTTATTTTGCCATTCAGATCAGCGTCGAATTCAATGGTATCTTGCGGATTTCTAACAATATCCCTGTAGGATTTGATTCTGTAAGGGACATTGGCATAAACAAATATTTCTTTGGTCAATAGTTCATCCAGTTTTCCGGGATGGTAAGCATTGGACAATTCCAGAAACTTCTCAAGGTAGATGATCTGATGATCACCCCAATAACCAATGTAGGCCCATGGATCATCCGGATCGGGGCACTCCCAGTCAATGCCTTCTCTCATGATTCGATAGGGATTATAACCATCCGGTGTTGACGCATTCACAAATTTACTGATCATCCCTTCAATGAAGTCGGGATAAGATAAGCTTAGTGCTTCCCAGTTTTGGAAAATATCTCGCCAATTGCCCTGGAAATCAGACTTTGGGGATCCATCCGCATTCTTTGTTTCAATTGCAAAACGGTTCCACGGACGACTGGGATCTCCATGCCGGCGACTAAAGGTTAGCGGCAGATACTCGTAGCATATTCTTTGAAAGTCAGGATTTCCTGAATTTGCTGCAATGTCATGCAATTCTCTATATGTTATTTCTTCTGGGAACTGACTTAACCGGGATGCAATTTCAGAAACGAGATCAGAATTGCTTTGTTTAACAAAACGATTAAAGTCCTGTGTATCGATTGCATAGTTGTTCATAAAAATACCCCCACGCATCACGTTGTAAAGCGTGTTTGAGAAATGGCGTGCGCAAGCTAAATCGTCTGCACCAATTTGGAGCCCGTCAGCATTTGCAACAATTCGGATTAAATTTTTGGTTCCTTTTGCAATGTCAGTATCAAGCAGTTCTGATTTATTTTTTGCTGTTTGAATAAAGTTGTCCAAATTAGCCACGGCTGTGCTATCCTGATTAATCTCAGCCACAATGACCCACTTCTGAACCTCTTTTTTTCCCAGTGTGAACTCAGCATTTACAAAATAAGCACCTCTTCTGGCTCTCACATCGATTTCAGTTTCAACAGGACCTCCTTTTCTAAAGCTTTCCAACTGCATATTCGACAACAGAATTTTATGCTTCCCTTTTAATCCATCAGACCAAACAGTGGTTGCATTTAAGGATTCACTTGGCTCTGCTCTATCAACAGGAATGGAGCTTAACATAAATAAACCCAATCCGCTTTCAACAATCAGTTCATTTTTTTTGTAGGCATCCAGAAGATTGCTGTACTCGTTTTGAAATGCATAGTCTATTCCATTGGGCAGGATATTCTGAATCCCGTCAAGTATTTCCAGACTGACCGGCTCATCGCTTAAATTAGAGACTTCTGATTTTTTCACAAATCCGAATTTCTCACTGTTCCCCCAGAAATAGCTAAACTTTACATCAAGGCTTTGATTAACTTCTTCGAAAATCAATTTATTGCCATAAATACTTTTGTAAAGATTTCTTTCTATCACATAAACACCTTCGTATCGATCAGAAAACGGTTCCCACAAATAGTTTTTGTTCTCTCGTTCAACCCGAACAATTGTTTTGCTTCCGGTAATATCTCTGTAATCGTGAATCTTATCGTCGGTGTAATAAGGAAACAAGGCATTATCCCTATCTTTTCGACCAGCAGAAAGGGATCCATTACTGGAGATAAACATCCAGTGATCGGAGTCGCTGACAATGGTCATAAAGAAATCCGGCATTTGATGATAGTTCCCGATCTTATAATATTTTTCTCCCCGAATCTCCACAAATTCCCCTGCAATCTCAGCTTTACTGTTATTCAAGAGTGTGTTGCCCATAAAAATATTTCGCATCTTCATCTTCTTGTAAGTTGATTCTACTTCTGTTGCTTTGTTATGTTCCATTCGCATTGCTCATACAATCTCCTCAACGACAGTCTTATCATCTATCAGATCATTCAAGAGACTTATTAAACTTCCTTTTATTTTAACTGAAAAACCCTAACATAATCCACTTCCATCGTCTGAGGAAATGCATCATCATCAATCCCTTTCATTCCTCCCCAGGCGCCTCCTACAGCAACATTAAGGATCAGATAAAAGGGTTTATCATAGGGCCATTTTGATGCCCCCAGTCCTTCATTTCGATATTCAAAATAAAGCACATCATCCACATAAGCACGAACCACATCCGGTGTCCACTCCCAGATGTATGAATGGAATGCTTCGGCCACATCTTTTATGTGTATTGTATCTGTTTGTTGTGTTCCTTTCTGCCACTGATAATCTCTGGAATGTGCTGATGCATGGATGACGCCAAGGTCATGCCCAACATGTTCCATGATATCAAATTCCCCAACATCCGGCCAGTTTCCGGTGTTAAATGACCACCCACCCGGCATCATCCAAATGGCAGACCAGGTTCCTCTTCCCCGGGGCAATTTTGCATTGACCTCGATTTTTCCGTATTTCCAATCTGCTTTTGAAATAAGTCGTGCCGATGTGTAGTTATAGCCCTGATATTCTTCCTTTAATGCGGTAATCTTTAAAACACCACTTTCGATCCTGGTATTTTCAATGCGCTCTTTTGTATAAAACTGAACTTCGTTGTTTCCCCAGCCAGCATCATTTCCTTCAGTATCATAATCCCATTTTGCCGTATCAGGCATCCCGGAGATATTAAATTCATCACTCCACACCAACTGATAGTTAGAGGTGGATTCAGATGATCCTGCCTGCTCTCCGGATCTTGTCTTAGGTTTGCACGCGATGACAAGAATAAGCAGTGATGCAGTCACTATTTTAATTGTATAATTCATGGTTGACATTTTAACGTTTGCGAAATCCCGGGTATACTATTCCCGCAGAATTGTACACATCACAATAAACAAAGGCTTTTTTGTGGTGAATTAAAGTTGAACCACAGCTGGTTAATTACTTGTTTCCTGATAGACCCTGACGTAATCCACTTCCATTGTTTGTGGGAAAATTGCGTTATCAACACCTTGCGCCCCACCCCAGGTTCCACCAACTGCCACATTAAGTATGAAGAATTGTTTTTGATCAAACGGCCAGTTATCAGCAGTTTTGTTTGACGGTGCATAAGTATGCGTTACATTATCGGGTGAATCTGTATAGAATTTAAGTTCATCTTCAGTCCACATCAATCCATAAACGTGAAACTCTTCCTCACACGTTGTGAGCGTTTTCGAGCTCCCATTCCCATTTCCTCCGGATCCGGCTGTAGTGTGTACCGTTGAGTGGATCACATCTGGCTCATAACCAACATATTCCATGATATCTATTTCACCACAGGCAGGCCAACCAACACTACTGATATTGCTTCCCAACATCCAGATTGCAGGCCAGATCCCAGTTCCGGAAGGCAACTTTGCCCGAATTTCAATGCGACCATACTTAAATTCCTTCTTCCCTTTGGTAATCATCCTTGTGGATGTATAAGAACCTGCCACTTTATCATCATTGACCTTCTTTGCTGCAATGATTAGTTTCCCATCTTTTATTTCGGCGTTGCTTCCGTTTGTGTAATTTTGAAGTTCCTGGTTCCCCCAACCTCCTGAACCTGTTTCAAAGGTCCAGTAACTGGTGTTGATGGCACTCCCATCAAACTCATCTGCCCATACCAATGTCATATTCTCAATGTAGTCAGGATCATCTTGTGATATACTTACTGATTGTTTGAAAGAAAACGTATCGTTTCCCTTAATCACCCGCAGTTCTATTTGATAATTACCCTTTTTCGGAAAATAAGCAACAGTTGTTGATTCATTTTCAATTTCCATATCTCTGTACAGCCATTTGAATGAATCGTATGTACCCTGACTGGTATTTTCCAAATTCACATAATTTGGTTTGGTCGGGTCAATCTCTGCCGAGAACGAAAGCTCCAGGTCGGAAATAGCAATAGTGATTGTTTGAGAAGATTGCTTTGTTGCACCAGAATAGTTCAATGCAGTAAGTGTTATGGTATATTCACCAGCATTCGGATAATAAATTATAAATTCTTCATCCTTGTCAGTTGTTGTCACATGTGCATCACCTTTCCCAAAATCCCATGTCAGTGAGTAATATTCACCTTCTGATGTATTGCTGAACGACACATGATTGCCATCAATGAATTCGTGGCTGAATGTTGCTACAAAATCACTTTCTTCATCTCCATTGCAGGCAGAAAATCCAGCTACAATAAATACAATTAAGAGAATTTGAAATAATTTGCTACCTGTTTTTGCTCTCATCATCAGTTTTTTTGTAAAGCCTTGCATAAAAACAATGTTTCATGCAAGGCTTTATTTATTAAGTTATTCCTTCACCGGCTTGACGGTTGTAAACGTATGATACCAGGCATAAGTGCCATCTTCTTCAACTCTTACCTGTAAGACATTGTCGGTTACTTTAATGATCTCGTAATCACTTTTACCTACATAGAATCCGATAAATCCACCATCTGAGAAACTAATGGTTGTACCTCTGTATGCTCCCGGAATTGTTGCGATGGAAGCAGAAGGAGAAAAGGAACCATTTTTAACGCCTGATATATTAACAGTTGGCAATCCATGGGTTGTATCTCCATCTACACCAATTTTACCAGCATACGTCCCTGGAATAAATGCCAGACCTAAAGGGTGTTTGTGCTCAAACGAAAAACCCTTCTCGGTTTTAGTAAATACAAATTCTGCATCGTAGGCACCGGATTGAGCCTTGTCCCAGGCTGGCGCAGTCCACCATGACGAGAATGTTAAGTTGCCCTCACCATTGTCTTCAGCAGGATTGTTAGGACCTAAACCAATGTGCCCTGGTTGATCAGCTGCCCAATACCATGTTTTTGTATCGCCACCTGTCAGGAATTCCAGTGCTTCATCATCCGAAAAACTACTAAAAACATCTATCTGAATAGTCTTACTGGATGTTATTCCACCTGTACCTACAGCAATGACTGTTACATTATAGGTATTCAATCCGTTCACTGAATACTGGTGAGCTATTTCTCCACTTGGAGCGACTTTATTGTCTTTCCCATCACCAAAAACATAGCTAAACGTAATCTCATTATCAGCGGTTGCCGTAAAGTTTACCATCCCGCTGCCATCACCATTTGGATTTTCAGCATCGGCACCCACAATTTCATAACTCACTTCTACATTCGAAGGTGTTATCAGTTCACCCAGTGTATACTCGTCCTCCTGACATGCAGTGAATATGAACAGTATCCCAACCAGTATTATTAAATTATACGTTATCTTTTTCATCGTTTGAAATTTTATTTTTTAACAAGCTTATAATGCCACCATCCGCTACCAACGTTAATATCTAAAACCATCACTGTATTATTGTCGGAAAGCGCGATGTCGTAAGTAACAGATTCTGGCGCTTCTGATGGTGCGCTCAACTCGGCATCATTCACTGCTTTTGGAATTCCTAAATATGCACCTTTCCCATTGAGGGTTACTTTACCTGCATCTACATCGTAAGTAAAAGTAGCAGCAACGGATCCATCATGAGGTGCAACTGGAGCACCACATGCATTCGTTCCTCCCTGCCATTCTTCCACCCATGTATCTGATCCCAGCACATTTTTAAATGAAGCATCTGCTCCAAATACATACGTATCGTCATAAAAGCATGCTCTTTCGGTAACACCGGCAGCATCTATCGCCCACCAAGAAACATCTCCGAAGTTAGGACCTACACCTATGGATCCAGCTTCAGGTGCGATTACCCATTCACCATCTAAAGGGGAATTTGCCACTGCTTCTTCTTTTACAAGCTTATATCTCCACCAACCACTTCCTACGTTTATATCTACAATCATTACAGTACTGCCCTCAGAAAGAGCGATGGTGTAAGTAATGGATTCAGGAGCATCTGCTGGTGCTGCCAGTTCCCCATTATTAAATGCTTTAGCGATACCTAAAAATGCACCTTTTCCATTCAATGTAACAGTTCCTGCACTTTCGTCGTAGGTATAGGTTGCTGCAACAGTTCCGTCATGCGGTGCAACAGGTGTTCCACATGCATTCGATCCTCCCTGCCATTCTTCCACCCATGTATCCGATCCCAGCACATTCATAAATGAACCATCTGCTCCAAACACATACATATCGTCAAAAAAGCATGCTCTTTCTGCAACTCCAGCAGCATCTATCGCCCACCAGGAAACATCTCCCAAGTTCGGACCGACACCTATTGATCCGGCTTCAGCTGCAACTTTCCATGTTCCTACAATGCCTGTATCTATGGTTGATGCCCTTGCTTGTTTAACATCATCAAAATAATAAACAGCATCATCTCCCACATTTCCAAAATCGAAAAACAACACCACTTTTTGGTAGTCTTTGGACATATCAATGGCAGAAAAATCGAATGTCAATTCTTCCCATTCATTTGCAACAGTTGTGCTTGCATCTATTTCCATAGCAATGTCTCCATCATCCATATTCTCTAACTTAAGTTTCACTGTCGCACCAGCTTTTGGAGACCATACTTTTACTTTGAAGTTTTTGTATGTTGAGAAATCAATTGGATCTTTCAGTGCTAAAGTTGTTCCTGCCCAGGTTTCAGCTCCGGTGGTCTTAACAAATTGACCAACTTTTGCACTTGTGTTTAATCCATTGGCATCTGGATTATCAACGACTGAAGCAACAGCATTTCCAAAATTAACAAATCCATACGCCACAGTAAATGACTCAAAATCAATTGGCAAAACAATTGGATCTGAAGCCGCAGGAATATTCACTGTTTCAGTGTATTCAGTCGTTGTGGATGCACCACTTTTTGCAACAACACGTACAACATAATCTCCTGCAGTTTCATATGTATGCGTGAGTTCTTCATCGGGTAAAACCGAAGTCGGGACTTCATCGTCCACATCTCCGAAATACACATTAAAAACAGTTGCATAATCTGCACTTGCTTTTACAGTTAGAATTTTCGGATTCTGCGCATCTTTTGTAAGTGTCACCACCAGATTTTCAGGTGCCTTATAAGAAACAGTAATTTCCTGTGTATATACCGTTTTTAATCCTGTGATACCAATTGCAGTTACTCCCACTGTATAAACACCTTCAGGATAGTTGTGTGTTGCGACTTCACCCGTGTTTATTTCTTCTATCGTTACATCAGAAGCATCTCCAAATTCAATTTCATAACGTTGAGCTCCTTCAGCATTGGGAAAAATAGACACAAGTCCTGTATTATCCTGAGTGATGTCGAAAACAGCCGTAACCTTTCCGGGAGCCTGAATGTAATCCAGGTTGTACAATTCGTCTTCATCTGTTACGCAAGCCACAGCTAACCCAACAATGAATATATATGCAAATATTTGTTTTATAAGTTTCATGTTCGCGCTTATTTAATTTGAATAATTAGGATTTTGCTCCCAGGCTCCGTTTGAAAATTCAATTTCTTCAAGCGGCACTGGAAATAATTCATGCTTGCCCGCCACAAACCCATCAATTTCATCAGCAGCTCTTCCTGTTCTGACCAAATCAAAGAAATGATGACCTTCTCCCATCAGTTCCACACGGCGCTCGTGATAAATCGCATCTGTTAATGCAGCACCACTCAGTGTAATGGCATGATTTTCATCTCCAAAGGCCCTTTCTCGTACAAGTGAAATATATTCCCGCGCTTTGGCATCTGAGATTCCACCTCTGTTATTGGCTTCAGCAGCCATCAGTAAAACATCTGCATAGCGAATGGATCTGTAATTATTCGGATTTGTCAGGTTAACATCCCCTGCTGCGTTTTCACTGCGCAAACGAGGAAGGTACTTTCTGTTGAAATAGCCGGTATGTTCGTTTCCTTTTGTATAGGTTGCACCCACGCTTGTGGCCCAGGCTTCAATATCCAGTATTGCCACCTCCTTTCGAAGGTCACCGGGCTCAAACTGATCCACAGCTTCCTGAGTTGGCACATTGAAACTAAATCCTGGAGTAAACTCAGGTCCTTCGTAACCTCTAACACCGCTAAAACCAACAGCCACGTTTCCTTCACTGCACTGGAGGCATCCAAAACCGGCACCTTCAACATCAGTATATTGAACTTCAAAAACAGATTCCGGTCCGTTTTCACCTTCAGCCTCAAACATCGCATCATAGTCATCAGCCAGGGAATAATTACCATCACCAATTAATTCTTCAAATACAGCAGCGGACTCAGAAAATTTATCCTGATAGAGGTATGCTTTTCCAAGAAGTGCTTGTGCGGCTCCTTTTGTTGCTCGCCCTGTTTCAGTTGGCGATTCCGGCAGCACACTGGCAGCAAATATCAGGTCTGCTTCAATCTGAGCATACACATCTGAAACGGATGAGCGGGGAATGCTTGTTTCATCACCCAGTTGAAAACGAGCATCCACTTTCATTGGGACAGGGCCAAAGAACTTAACGAGTTCAAAATAGTAATACGCTCTGAGAAAGCGAATTTCGCCCACCATTTGCTCTTTTCCTTCAAACTCAATGTTATCCTTAAATTCCATGAAATAGTTGGTGCGCTGCACTCCTGCAAACATCCAATTCCATATGTCCCGGAGATTACTGTTTGTCTGTGTATGAATCATATCATCTATCTGCTGCCAACCGATCACATCTGTTGGATTTTCGCCACCACACAAGGTATTGTCAGAAGCAAATTCACCAACCAGAGCGTTGGCATACGTTGTTTGCAACAAATCGTAGCTTGCAACCAGTGCATAATAATAGTCATCCGGAGAAACAAAATAACTCTCAGAATCAATTGAATATTCGGGTGTCACCTTTACAAAGTCATCCGAGCAGGAAAGCAAAAAAACGGATGCTGCAATAAAAACGGTGAACAATGGTTTGTTGAATTTTATATTTTTCATATTGCTGTATTTTAAAAGTTAAGGTTTAATCCTAAGGAATAGGTTCTGGCCGCAGGATAGAATCCACTGTCAAAGCCACCTCCGATAGGAGCACCACTGGATGCCGCCGGATCATATCCCATGTACTTTGTAAACGTATACAGGTTTGAAACACCTGCATAAAATCTCAGCTTCTCGATTCTTACTTTTTGAGTAAGACCGGCAGGAACAGTGTACCCCAATTGAATATTTTGTAATCTGAGAAATGATGCATCCTCCACGTAATAATCCGAAAAGATTGTATTTGCAGTTGCGGCTGTGGTTAACCGAGGCACCGTTGTACTTGTTCCTTCCCCGGTCCATCGGTTCAGATTGTAACTTAGCTTGTTCACATTGGGTTGTGTCCGTTCGTAATCGCGTACCATCTGATTTCCCAATGATGAATAAGCATAAGCAACAAAATCAAATCCTTTGAAGTCAAGCGAAATATTTAAGCCCATTGTAACATCCGGTATTGCATCTCCCAAATTTGTTCTGTCATCCGAGTTCAGGATGCCATCTTCGTTGACATCTACAAAACGGATATCGCCAGGTGCGGCCTCTGAACCAAGTGCGATTTGAGAAGGGTGAGCATCCACTTCTTCCTGATTTTGAAAAATGCCATCAGTTTTGTAACCGTAGAAATAACCAATTGGCAATCCGACTTCCATACGGGCTGGAGATGGTTGACCAACACCAAAACTTCCCCCCTGTACAATGCCGGTTCCATTATCAACCTGAGTCACTTCGTTCTTAAGGGTGGTGATGTTATAATTGATTTTATATGTGAAGTCTTTGGCCACTGTTCCTCGATAACCAATTGCAAACTCAAATCCACTGTTTCGAACAGTTCCTGCATTCACCGTAGGCCCAGCCGCCCCAGGAGCCGATACGCCAAGAATGCCGGAAACAGGAATGCTTTCAATGAGAAGATTGTTTGTTGATTTTATAAAATAATCAGCATTGATGTCCACTTTATTTCCAAGTAATTTCACATCCAGTCCCACATCAAACTGTTCGGATTGCTCCCACTGGACAATCGGGTTAGGCAATGCACCTACAGCTGTTCCATTGGTTAAGATTCCATTAAAAACGTAGGTTGCTTCGCCATCCAAACTTGAAATGTATCTGTAATCTCCAATTTTATCTGAACCCAGGAGTCCATAACTTGCCCTTAGCTTTAGCAAATCAATGTCATCCACATTCTTTAGAAAATCCTCATCAGACATATTCCATCCCATGGTCACAGATGGGAAATAAGCAACCGCTTTGTCAGGACCAAATTTTGTGGATGCATCACGTCGCAGCATAGCTGAAAAAAGGTACTTTCCCAGATAATCATATTGCAATCTGGTAAAATATGATAAGCGACGCTGATCCCATTCCCATGAACCCGCAGATTTCGTTTCAGGAAGACCATTCGCTAAACTGATATCCGCATAATCCCACGAATTATAAGGAATATCGTAGCCTGTTGCATCCAGATGATTGCCCCAATCCTTAAAGACGGTGGTTCCAAGAGTAAATCCAATGTGATGTGCATCATTAAAAGTATTGTCGTAGTTTACAAACGCATCAAAGGTATAATCATTATAATTTTCAGCATTTTGATTAACACTACTTCTGGTTATATCGAAGACCTTTCCACCATAGTCAATGGCTTGTGAGAACGATTTACTTTCACTGTTAGCAGTATTAAATCCAATCCGCGTGGTAGCTTTGATATGATTTGTAATTTCATAATCAAGACTGAAATTACCACTCAGTTTTTTAAGGTTATATTCGTTATGTGTGTTTGCAATTTGCGCTAAAGGGTTTATAATTTCAATTCCCAAATTACCAGGTGCTAAAAAATAATCACCATCTGTATCGTAAACAGGAACGGTTGATGGCATGTTTAAGGCATTGAACAAAACAGAACCCAAACCTGCATCATTGAATGATTTGCGATCAACATAGGTATATATAACGGATGAATTAAACTTAACCCGCTCAGTAATATCAGCACCAACACTTAGTTTAACAGTGTTCCTGTTAAAACCGGATTTTTCATTTCCGATGATACCTTCCTGCGCCAGGTCAGATGCACTAAGCGCATAAATAATATTATCTGAACCTCCTGAAACACTTGCATTGGTAGTACGGATGGGCGCATAAGAAAACAATTCGTTTTGCCAATTGGTTCCTCTTCCTAAATTTGAAATATTAGAGTAAGGTGGCGTTTGCCCACTGGCAGCATAACTTTCATTTAACAATGCTGCGTATTCTGTTGCATTTAAAACAGGTAACTTACGTGTTGTCTCTTGTATTCCATAAGAGCTGTTAATACTAACTTTGGCTTTTGAGTTTTTTCGACCTCTTTTAGTGGTTACAAGTATAATTCCGTTCGCACCAACTGTACCATAAATAGCAGCCTGAGCATCTTTCAAAACGGTAATGGTTTCAATGTCATCAGGGTTTATCAAACTTAAATCTCCCTGATAGCCATCAATTATAGCTACTGGCGAGGCATCACCATTTGTTGAAATACCACGGATTCGAATATCCAACCCGGCACCGGGAGCGCCCGATTGCGATGTTACATTAACACCTGCTGTGGTTCCCTGCAATGCCTGTTCAACTTTTACAGGTTTTAATGCTTCGATTGTTTCGGCTCCAACAACAGAAACAGCACCCGTCACATCTTTTTTCTTCTGTGTTCCGTAACCTATCACCACAAGTTCATCAAGTCCGGTAACACCCTCAACCAATGCAACATCAATAACATTCCCGCTGATTGTGATGTCCTGGGATTTCATCCCAATGAAGGAAAACGTTAAAACATCTCCTTCATTCGCCTTAATGGTGTACTGACCATCAAGGTTTGTAATGGTCCCATTGGTCGTTCCTTTGACAAGGATGGTTGCACCCGGTATCGGAGAGCCATCGTTTGCATCTGTGACACTTCCTGAAACCGTTATTTCCTGTGCCGTGCTGACCAGTGTTCCAAGGCAAAGGAAAAAGATAATCAATGTGTTTTTCATATTATAAAATTTAAATATTGAGTAGCACAAACTTATGGCTAATCTGATAACTAATATCAACAAAACACTTCACTTAAAACTCACTTTCATCTATTTTTAAACTCACTTAAAACTCATCAATAATTTATTATATATCTATTTATCAGCATTATAAATAACTATCAAAACTACAAATGTCATAAAACGCGACCTCACATTCAGCGTTTGACAAGACACCTGTTTTATCAACACAACATTCGCTACATATGATCATATACTCATCCTATCAAAAGCCATTTATTAATTTAAAACAAAATATTCAAATCATTTAAACAGTTCTTATCTTATTTTGAACGAAACACAAAATCATTTTGATGGCATAAGCGCAATGAATTTGTTCTGACATAAAAACAATTCATATAATAACTTTTATTTTACTTTATTAAAACTATTTATTAACTTTGGATTCTATTTTTAAATCAGACAGGGATGAAAAAGTTGATACTGGTGATGGGGATAACCTTTGTTCTGTTCTCCATGAACGCATTCGATAGTTCTGCGAAACGCAGATCTCCAAATACATATGGCTTTTTCCCTTCCATTGTGGTAGATAAAGCAGGAACAGCCAATGAAATTGATGTAAATGCGGCTCCTTTTTTTGCAATGTTTACCATCAATAAATACTATGATTTACGTTTGTCAACAAAAGCCATGTATCATTTTGGAAGCATGAACAGATGGGCCAACATTGGAGGTGAGCTTGCATTCCCGATATACTTTAATCCTAAATACAGTGATTTTGCAGCATCAAAAGGCGCATATACTGCGCCATTCATTGCCGGGTTTAATAACAAATACAAACATTATCAATCAGGAATCATAGGCATCGAGCCTGGCTATTTATTTCTTTTTCGAAACAAGTATGCACTCTCGGCAGGAATTCAGATCGGTGCAGAATATGTTAATCATGAGCTTCAGGACAATGCCATTTACAGCCATTTTGAACTAAAACTGTGCTTTGGGTTTTGGATGTAAAAACGTGTAGGCATAAGGCTTAGGCAGATGATTGAAGGCTTCGGAAGTCTTTTTCAAGCCACAACGAACAACTTTTTTCCCTGCGAACTGAAGCTTCAGGTTTGTATGTCTAGAAAGGTCATATTTAAATAGTCTTTCGGGATGATATTGAAAAACTTACACTTTCGGGTTTGAGCTTTGTGGTCACGCATCATATGGTCGACACCAAACGAATTAACCCGTTGATTTTCACCAACGGGTCAATTATTTTTAGTTGTTCCTTACAAAGGTCACACAATACCTTCATCGGATTTCATAGTGCTTGAAATCAAAAATCACATCACACTCATTTAATCATATAACGGATTCCCGCATAGGTATTCCGACCAAAAACAGGCCCCCATATGAGTGCTGCATCAAAATATTCACCAAAGGGCTGATCTTGCGCAATGATCGCGTCCGACTGTTTAAAATTCAACAGATTTTCAACCCCAAGGTAAAATTCAAACTTTTCATTCCATGTCTTACTTACCTGCGCATTCATCACAAAAAAAGAAGGAGAAGAAATATCACGCTGGTACTGAACGGGATTTTCACTGGTAGAAGGCAAACGTTTTGCACCTTGCCAATTGAATGTGTAATCAAACCTCCAATGATTGCGCGAACCATATGCAAGATTCGCAAATGCGCGATGAGATGCAACCAAAGGCTTTCTTTCTAAGCCTGAATCATAATCCGTCTGAACATCATACCAACGGTAAGCAATCCTTATATCAAGTCGCTTAATCAGCTCATAATCCAGCTGTGTCTGAATGCTATTGGAATAAGACAGACCATTAAGATTATAAAAAACAACGCTCCGGGGATTTTCCATGTCTACAAC
>JBFHER010000002.1:0-61996 GCA_041584055.1 Bacteroidales bacterium | reverse complement strand
TGTGAAGGCAGCAGCTGTAAGCAGGCAGTTGATAAAGAAAGGAATTAAAGAAGTTATTGTGCACACAGGTCAGCACTTTGATAAAAACATGTCTGATATCTTCTTTGAGGAGATGCAGATTCCCAAGCCGGATTATTTGTTAAATATTAATAGCCTTGGGCATGGTGCAATGACGGGACGCATGATGGAAAAAATTGAAGTCGTATTGCTGGACGAAAAACCAAATGCACTGATGGTTTATGGTGATACAAATTCAACCCTGGCAGGAGCGCTTGCAGCTAAGAAATTACATATTCCTGTCATACATGTTGAAGCCGGCCTGCGTTCGTTCAATATGAACATGCCAGAAGAGATAAATCGGATCTTAACAGACAGGATTTCAGATTTATTATTTTGTCCAACAGATCCAGCAGTTGCTAATCTCGTGCGCGAAGGTTTTTCATCCTATGACTGCTCCATCATTAAAAATGGCGATGTCATGCAGGATGCTGCAATTTACTATAGCCAATTCTCTGAGAAGAAATCAAAGATCATTAAATCACTTAAACTGGAAGCAACACCTTTTGTACTGGGTACCTTTCACCGCCAGGAAAACACCGATGAGCTGGTTAATCTGCAAGCCATTGTTGATGCATTAAACGAGATCAACAAAACAATGCGAGTGATCGTGCCTTTGCATCCAAGAACAAGGAAGAAAATAGAAGAAGCTGGTTTGACTGTTGCGTTTACAATCATTGAACCCGTTGGGTATTTTGACATGATCGAGATGCTGAAGAGATGTGCCCTTGTAATGACTGATAGCGGGGGCTTGCAAAAAGAGGCATTTTTCTTTGGGAAGCATTGTGTTACAATGCGGGAACAAACAGAATGGCTTGAATTGGTTGACGGTGGTTTTAATGTTTTAACCGGAGCCTCAAAAGAGAAGATTGTAAAGGCTGCAAATGAAATGCTGGGGAAAGCGTCTGACTTCTCTGTTGATCTGTATGGAAATGGCACTGCCAGTGAGCGAATTGCCTCTGAATTGTGTGGATTTTTTAAGTGTAAAGACTAAAATTTGCAAAAGAGGACCCGAAAGAAGAGCATTTTTTGTTAGCATAGCTATAAAAGCTTATTTTCGTGCTGCATTTAATTGTTTGACTAATTTGAGAGTTTTGAAACCTGGATTTAAATAATCATCGGAATTCTTGTATCTAATAAAAAAATCATGAACATCAACTGGAAATCGGTTCTGAATTATGTAATGCCACTGTTTCTTTTCGTGGTTATCGCTTATGCATATTTTTCACCCCTTATGGAGGGGAAATCGCTTACAGCACATGACATATCGACCTATAAGGGTATGTCAAAAGAGCTTATTGATTACCGCAATGAAACAGGGAAAGAGGCATTGTGGACAAATAGCATGTTTGGTGGTATGCCTGCGTATATGATTTCCATGGGTTTTACAGGAAACCTCGTGTCTAAAATAAATAAGGTGCTGTTGGTTGGCAAGCGACCTGCAAGTTATTTAATCCTATGGTTTGTGTCCTTTTATGCATTGCTTCTTGTGATGGGCGTGAGTCCGTGGCTGAGTTTTGCGGGTGCACTTGTTTACGGCCTGACATCAAACTTTTTTGTGCTTGTTGGTGCCGGACATATGACCAAAGTGCTTACACTGGGCTATGTGCCATTTGTGCTGGCAGGTATTATTCTTGCATTTCGCCAACGTAGATTGATGGGGGCCGTCATTATGGGGCTGGCTTTGAGCCTTATGATCAATGCCAACCACCCTCAAATGACTTTTTATACCTTTTTAATTGTGCTGGTGTTTGGCGTTGTTTACTTAATCGAAGCCATAAAAAAGAAGGCCCTGTCCGGATTCTTTAAAACAATTGGGGTGCTTGCCATAGCTGCAGTTCTAGCTGTTGGCGCAAATTTTTCGCGCTTATATACAACCTTTGAGTATCTGAAGTATTCCACAAGAGGAAAAACGGAGCTGACTTCAATTCCTTCGGAAAACAAAACAGGTGGATTGAATCGTGATTACATAACGGATTGGAGTTATGGCCTGGGAGAAACATTTACCCTGATCATCCCAAATTACCGCGGAGGTAAATCGGGTAGCTTTGATAATTACAGGCAGACGGAGACTTATAAAGTGATGAAGCAAAAAGGGGTGGAAGGGTATGAACAAAAGTCCCAACAAATTTCATCCTATTGGGGGCCACAAATGGTGACTTCCGGTCCGACCTATGTGGGTGCTTTGGTCTGTTTCTTATTTGTTTTAGGCTTATTTTTGATAAAAACAAAAGAAAAATGGTGGCTTGGAGCAATTACCTTATTGGCCATCATGCTGTCGTGGGGTAAGTTTTTTCCTTTTTTGACGGATCTGTTCATCGATTATTTTCCGTTCTACAATAAGTTTCGCGATGTGACCATGATTCTAATCATCGTTCATATTACCATGCCTTTACTTGGCATCTTAGCCGTGAAAGAGGTGGTGAAGGGGAACATTCAGAAAAAGGATTTTATTAAATCTTTTTGGTGGGCACTTGGCCTGACTGGCGGCTTTAGCTTAATTGTAACACTAATGCCGGGTTTAGCAGGGGATTTTCTTTTGGATCATGAAGTCGGATATCCTGAGTGGCTTCAGAATGCTGCTATCGCAGATCGGAAATCACTCCTTACATCCGATGCCATTCGGTCGTTTGCACTCATTGCTGCTGGTGCCGTTTTGTTGTGGTTGGGTTATTTTAAAAAATTGAAATGGAACTATGTTTTTCCTCTTTTGGCACTTTTATTTGTTATAGATATGTGGCCGGTAGACAAACGATATCTGAACAATGATAAGTTTATCTCTCCCAGAAAAGAAAAGACGGAAATGGAACCTTCAGTCGCTGACAAATTTATTTTAAATGATAAAGAGCTAGATTTTAGGGTACTTAATTTGTCCGTAAGCCCATGGATGGATGCCACCACATCTTACTTTCATAAGTCAATTGGAGGCTATCATGGCGCAAAAATGTTGAGATACAATGAAATGATTAGTTATGTAATCAGTCCTGAATTACAAAAAATTCAAGAGCGCTTTCGCAGCTTTAATGGTGACCCTGCAAGCATCTTTGTCGGTTTGAATGCGCTAAATATGCTTAATACGAAGTATATAATTTACAATCCTCAGGCGCAACCATTGCCAAATCCTCTAAAGCTTGGAAATGCATGGTGTGTTTCAAGCCTGCGTTTTGTCGAAAATGCGGATGAGGAGTTGGAAGCAATTAAACACATTGATCCTAAAAAGGAAGCTGTTGTGGATAAAAGATTTAAGGAAATGATTTCAACTGATAATTACAAGCCGTCGGCGTTAGGAACCATCAGGTTAAATAAATATGTCGCGAACAATCTTGTTTATCAGTTTGAGGCGGATGAAGATCAGGTGGTTGTTTTTTCTGAGATATATTACCCCAAAGGGTGGAAAGTCTATATAGATGATAAGGAAACAGAACATTTTTGTGCCAATTATGTTTTAAGAGCCATGCATGTCCCCGCAGGGAAACATACAATTGAATTCAAATTTCATCCGGATTCCTATTATATGGGTAAAAACGTCTCCTATGCCGCATCAACTGTTTTTATACTGTTGATTCTTGGTGTGATTCTTATGGAGGTCCGAAAGAAAAAATAGTTTTTGTAAGTTTGTAGCGCATTAATAGTTCAATCTTTAAATATGGCAGGAACCAGGATTCGAAAAAAACGGCAAAGTCTGTTTAACTCGCATTTTACAATTACAATCAGTATCGCACTTGTATTGTTTTTGCTGGGGATAATGGGTATTCTTGTTTTTACAACCGATAAAGTAACAGACCATGTGAAGGAAAATATCGGTTTTTCAATTGTGCTTGAAGATAATGCCAGAGACGTGGATGTAAGACGGATGCAAAAGTATCTGGATGCAATGCATTATGTAAAATCAACTGAGTTTATCAATAAGGACAGAGCTGCGGCAGAATTGTCTGAGGATCTTGGGGAAGATTTCCTTGACTTTTTGGGGGATAATCCTTTGTTGGCCTCCATTGAGGTTCATTTAAAAGCAGAGTATGCAAATCCTGACAGCATTGCGCTGATAGAAAAGGAATTTGAATCATATTCAAATATACGTGAGGTTATTTATCAAAAAGATATTGTTCATCTTGTAAACGAAAACGTTCGTAAAATAACCTTTATTATTTTAGCATTCAGTTTGTTGTTGTTCATCGTGAGTGTGGCACTAATTAATAATACAGTGCGGTTATCAATTTATTCCCAGCGCTTCTTAATAAATACGATGCAATTGGTAGGGGCTACACGAAGTTTTGTTCGTCGTCCGTTTGTTACCAGGTGTGTTGTGGATGGATTTATTGGCGCCGTGTTGGCAATTGCCATGTTAAGTGCCTTGATTTATAGCTCACAGGCTGAACTAAAGGCAATAATAAGTTTTTCAGATATAGAGTTGATCTTAATGGTATATTGTGCCCTGGTATTGTTGGGGATGCTAATAACCCAATTTTCAGCTTTCTTTGCAGTGAATAAATATCTGAGGTTAAGGTCAGATGAGCTTTATTTTTAAAATTAGTTTTTTACATATATTGAAATGAAAGAGACAGAAAAGGACATAAAAGAACAAATGCCATTGCGTAAGGAAAACTATATTTTACTTGCAATCGGTTTTGCAATTATCGTGTTGGGATACGTGCTGATGGGAGGAGGTGGTGGAGATGATCCAAATGTTTTTAACGAAGAGGAATTGTATAGCTTTAGGCGGATTACCCTTGCACCGTTAGTCATTGTTGCCGGTTTCGTGTTTGAGATCTATGCGATCATGAAGAAACCAGGCAAAAAAAACTGAAATATATATAAATGAATTGGTTCGAAGCTTTAATCCTTGGTTTGATCCAGGGATTGTCAGAGTTTTTGCCCGTTAGTAGCAGTGGGCATCTGGAGTTGGGAAAAATTGTAATGGGTGTTGAAGCTGAAGGAAGCCTGATGTTTACAGTGGTTGTGCATGGTGCAACTGTGTTGAGTACGATCGTAGTATTCTGGAAAGATATAATCAAGTTGTTTACAGGATTGTTCCGGTTTAAATGGAATGAAGAGACCAAATACGTAAGTATGATCGCAGTATCGATGATTCCGGTTGTTGTTGTGGGATTGTTTTTTGAAGATCAGGTTGAGCATTTGTTTACCGGTAACCTGCTGTTAGTAGGATCCATGTTGATTGTAACAGCCGTACTGCTAGGTTTTACATTCTGGGCAAAAAGTGGCACTAAAAACATCACTTTTGGACATGCCCTGGTCATTGGTCTTGCCCAGGCTTTTGCTGTGATACCAGGCGTTTCAAGGTCTGGTTCAACCATTGCAACCGGACTGCTTTTAGGAAATAAAAGAACAGAAGTATCACGATTCTCATTTCTGATGGTCTTAGTGCCAATTATTGGCGCAAATGCTAAAAGTATCATGGATGCTGACTTTTCAACAGATGTTTCCATCGGTGTTCTGCCCTTGATTATCGGGTTTGTAGCCGCATTTGTTGTAGGCTTGCTGGCCTGCAGCTGGATGATTAAAATTGTAAACAAAGGAAAGCTGATCTGGTTTGCAGCCTATGTGTTTGTTGTGGGAGCATTCTCAGTAGCTTATGCATTGTTTGCTTAATTTATTAATGATTCAAATTTACGCTTATTTCTTAGAATGAATTCCTACGATTTTTTGGCAGGAGAAGTCCTCTGTTTTGATAAACCCTATGAATGGACATCCTTCGATCTGGTAAATAAGGTGAGGCTCATGTTGAGACATCACCTGGAGATCAGGAAAATTAAAGTGGGGCACGCAGGAACTTTGGATCCTCTTGCTACCGGGCTTCTTATTGTTTGCACTGGCAAAGCAACAAAAAGGATTGATGCTTTTCAAAATGGAGTAAAGGAATATATCGCAGATCTGAAACTTGGTGCAACCACGCCTTCATTTGACCTCGAGACAGAGGTTGATGAAACATTTCCAACACAGCACATTGATCTATCCTTAATTCAGGAAGCCCTGAAAACATTTGTGGGAGAAATACATCAGATACCACCTGTGTATTCTGCTGTTAAAATCAATGGGAAAAGAGCTTATGATTATGCTAGAAAAGGAAAGGAAGTAAGCCTTAAATCTAAAACCCTGGTGATTGATGAAATAGAGATCCTGGCATACAAAAAGGATTTTTTGCAACTCAGAATTGTTTGTAGTAAAGGGACATACATCCGGGCTCTGGCACGTGACATAGGACTGAAATTAAATTCCGGCGCTCACTTAACCGCGTTGAGGAGGACTCAAATTGGTGATATTCAGGTGGATGATGCAATGACTTTGGATGAATTTGAAAAAATACTGAATTTATTGAAACAATCTGAATAGTTCTACGTATAAAGTGCTCAATGTCTTTTTTGTCAAAAATTTAAAAAGTATATATGAAGTTATCTAAATTTAAGTTCAAGTTGCCCGAAGAGCTGGTTGCTTTGCATCCATCCTACAACCGTGATGAATCTCGTTTGATGGTTGTTGACAGGCAAACAGGAAATATAAGCCACAAAATTTTCAATGAAGTAATCGATTATTTCGACGACCAGGATATCATGGTTTTTAACGATACCAAAGTGTTTCCGGCGCGCCTTTATGGTAACAAAGAAAAAACAGGGGCGAAAATTGAAGTGTTCCTGTTAAGGGAATTGAACCAGGAAAATCGTCTATGGGATGTGCTGGTTGATCCGGCACGTAAAATCCGAATCGGAAATAAATTGTATTTCGGTGATGATGACAGCCTGGTGGCTGAAGTGATCGACAATACAACCTCAAGGGGGCGTACACTGCGTTTCCTTTTCGACGGGCCCTACGATGAGTTTAAATCAAAGTTATTTGATCTGGGTGAAATGCCTATCCCAAAGCATATCCTGAAAAGGGAAGTGGAAGAGGAAGACGTGGAACGTTACCAGACGATTTTTGCAAAAAACGAAGGTGCTGTTGTTGCACCCACGGCCGGATTGCACTTTTCTCGTGAACTGTTAAAACGCCTTGAAATCAAAGGAATTGATTTTAGTTATGTGACTTTGCATGCCGGACTGGGGAATTTTAGAGAAATTGATGTGGAGGATTTAACCAAACACAAAATGGATTCAGAGCAGATAATCATCTCTGAAAAAGCTGTGGAAGAAGTGAATGCAAGAAAAGCTGAAAAACGAAATGTGTGTGCTGTTGGAACCACGGTGATGCGAACCCTTGAAAGCTCTGTAAGTACAGATGGCTACTTAAAACCATATGAAGGTTGGACAAACAAATTCATATTCCCGCCGTACGATTTCAAAGTGGCAAACCGAATGATTTCAAATTTCCATTTACCTTATTCAACTTTGTTGATGATGGTATCAGCTTTTGGTGGCTACGATAACATTATGAATGCATATAGCGTTGCAGTGAAAGAGAAATACAGGTTTGGAACTTATGGTGATGCAATGTTGATCATGTAAAAAGGAGTTAAGAAATGAAAATAAAAAAGGATTTCTCTTTTGAGGAATCCTTTTTTTTATGCAAAACAAATTAAAAAGCATGCTGTAGAGCATAAAGAAATATTTACAAAATACGTAGAATTTACAATGTAATTATTCATAATGACAAGATTATACTGTCATAATAACGCTAAAAAGAACAAAGTGCTATCAATTTGAACATCATTTCCTAGTTATTGATCTCATTTTAAAACAAAAAATATGTTAAAATGATGAATTGTAATTTGTATATAATATTTTGTGGCTATATTTGTCCCAGTGATAATTAAACTTTTGGACAACTTTTAATTTGACTGTTATGCGTAAAAGAATTAAAAATGCTTATGATGTGTTGAGTATCAAACAAAAAATCAAGGTTTTGCAGATTGCAGAATTTTCGTTGATTTTGCTTTTTTCTGCTATGACAACTCTTTTCATTTATTTGATGTTGTTATACTAAAAGAGAACGATTGATAAATCAACCAAGGCACCCGAAGGATGCCTTTTTTTTGTGCCTTTTTTTACCTTCCTAAGCCATTTTTCCATCTGTTTCTAATCTCCTCTAATGGTGATGTGGAAATGTTTTTTGATAAATATTGTTCAAATTTGGTTTTCAGAGCTCATTGAAGGATAACGTTCTAAGTTGAATTTCATATCTTTATTGACAAATGAACAGGGTGTTTCACTTTGACCGAAGTAAACACAATGAGTTCTAATTTTGTTATAAACAAACAACAATATTTTAAACCTCAGAATTATGAGTACACATGGAACCAAGATTGAACGATATGGCCATTTGACAAAACTGGAAACACTTACAACCGTATCTGTACAAAAACTATCAGGGACCCTTGTTCTTGAAGCACCGGAGCCGTTTCCGGGCTCATCAAGTTATTACAGCGAAGCGCCTCAGTTTGCCAAACCGCTGTATGTTTACTTTGTCTTGGACGGCAGTGCAGATCTAGAGAAAGTAGCACGTGCAACTCAAAAATCAAGGACCTTATTTCCCTGGGAGTTTGATGCTGCCTTTTGTTCTATTCAAATTTTTAATGAAACCTTTAATGCAATACGGATAAGGCATCTTGGCGATTTTAATCAGATCCCAAAACTTCAGGAAACCTATCAGAAAGTGGGCATTGAATTCAAAAAAAGTTCCCGAAATTACGATGGCAAAGGATTCATAACGCTTAAGAAGCTGTTTTATCTAGAGAAATTTGAAGATGACCTGTACCTGGATATAGATGAAAAGGATCATGGCTATTTTACAATTCCGGAAGGTTTGTCTTTCGACGAGTTTGCTGAGCTTGTAAAGCGCGTGAAGTACAATTGGGACTTTATGAAAATTGATGTGGCCCAGGCTTTCTTTTATACCGATGATCGCATTGAAGATGTACTTCGGGTATATCATCCCGAAATGAATCTGAAGATACTGGATGATGTTAAGAAACAATTTCTAATTCGAATTTAAGAAGGAAAGGATTGGATGATGAGAGCGGCTTGCAGTCGCTCTTTTTGGTTTGTGAAAAATACATAAAAGAACATCTGTCATACAGATTGCGTTCGGATGGTTTTATCTTTATACTCAAACAAAGTAAGCATGATAAATAAACAACTGATTCAGCCTGAAAGTATTGTAGTTATTGGGGGATCAGATAACGTCCAAAAACCCGGAGGTAAAATAGTTTCAAACCTTTTAAAAGGGAGCTTTAACGGGCATTTGTACATTGTGAATCCAACCAGAGATGCTGTGCAGGGGGTGCCTGCATTTCATTCTCTGGAAGATGTACCAGAAGCAGACCTGGCCATATTGGCTATCCCGGCAAAAGCCTGTCCGGGTGCCATAAGTGTGATGGCTAGGAAGGGAACCAAAGCGTTTATCATTATCTCTGCAGGATTTGGAGAAGAAAATAAAGCAGGGGCAAGGTATGAAGAGGAGATTCGAAATATTGTTGATGCACACAATGCAACCCTTATTGGGCCAAATTGCATCGGAGTGCTGACCCCTCATCACCAAAGCATCTTTACAACACCGGTGCCGAAGCTCAATTCACGAGGATGCGATCTTGTCTCCGGATCAGGTGCAACCGCGGTTTTTATCATCGAGTCCGGGGCATCAAAAGGACTGAGTTTTTCATCTGTTTTTTCAGTGGGCAACAGTATACAAACTGGGGTTGAGGATATTCTTGAATACATGGATGAGACCTACAATCCATGCACCTCATCATCCATTAAACTCTTGTACATTGAAAGTGTAAAAGATCCTGATAAACTATTAAAACACACCTCTTCCTTGATAAGGAAAGGGTGTAAGATAGCTGCGATTAAAGCAGGCGGGTCTGAAGCAGGCCGTCGCGCTGCATCATCCCATACAGGTGCACTGGCAAGCAGTGATCTGGCCGTTGATGCATTGTTTAAGAAAGCTGGGATCGTTCGCTGCTATGGGCGGGATGAATTAACTACTATGGCAAGTGTTTTTATGTGTAAACCACTGAAAGGTAAAAATATGGCCATCATTACTCATGCTGGTGGTCCCGCAGTTATGCTCACAGACTCTTTGTCGAAAGGGGGCATAAATATTCCCCCAATTGAAGGTGAAAAGGCGGTTCGGTTAAAGAAAAAACTATTTCCGGGTTCATCCGTGTCAAATCCCATTGATTTCTTGGCCACAGGAACTGCAAAAAACTTGAATGACATCATTGATGCCTGCGAAAATGATTTTGACAATATTGATGCCATGGCTGTCATTTTTGGAAGTCCTGGTCTCTTCCCGGTTAAAGACGTCTATAAGGTACTGGATGAAAAAATACGGTCTTGCAAAAAACCAATTTATCCGATTTTACCCTCAGTGGTAAATGTGGCGGATGATATTTCATACTTTACTTCGCTGGGACATGTTAATTTCCCGGATGAAGTAGCACTGGGCAATGCGCTTGTAAAGCTGTATCACACTGAAAAAGTAGCGGATGAAAAGATAGAATTGGAAAAGGTAGATGTGCCGGCGGCAAGACGGGTTGTTGATAAGGCAAAAGAAGGATACCTATCTCCGGAAGAGGTGCAGTTATTCCTGGGTGCCTGTGGAATCCCACAAGTGATTGAAAAGATTGCAAATACAGAGGAGGATGTCCTGAAGGCTGTTGAAGACATAGGTTTTCCATGTGTGATGAAGGTGGTGGGACCCGTGCATAAAACGGATGTCAGAGGCGTAGTTTTAAACATTCATTCCAATGATCATTTGCTTGCTGAGTTTCGACGAATGATGCATATTGATGATGCAATTGCAGTCCTGGTGCAGCCCATGTTGAAGGGGCATGAACTTTTTATTGGCGCCACTTACGAAAAAGATTTTGGTCACGTGGTTTTGTGTGGTCTGGGCGGTATTTTTATTGAAGTTTTAAAGGATGTTACATCAGGACTTGCTCCGCTGACATTTGAAGAAGCCATTAAGATGATCAGACAACTAAGGAGTTATAAGCTGATTGAAGGAACACGAGGACAGGCCGGAGTAAATGAGAAATTGTTTGCTCAGTTGATGGTACAACTTTCTTCCGTGTTGAGATTTTGCACAGAAGTGGTTGAAATGGATATTAATCCACTAATTGGTGTTGGAGAGAGCATTGTGGCGGTTGATGCCAGGATAAGAATTGAGAAAAAATAAAAGATATGAGACCCATTTTTCATTATGTATTTGCTGTATTAGGTGCAGCAATCGTTTTTACGAGCGCCAGAGCTCAAAAACAAAATTTGCAAAGCATCATTGCTGAGGGAGCCGAATTAAGACAGCTTGCCACAGGTTTTACTTTTACAGAAGGTCCTGCAGTGGATAAAGAAGGAAATATTTATTTTACAGATCAACCAAATAATAAGATACTTAAATGGTCTGTTGATGAGAAACTAAGCACATTCAGTGATGAAGCAGGACGATCTAATGGTCTTTATTTTGACCGAAATGGAGACTTGCTCGCATGTGCTGATCTAAGCAATGAAATCTGGATTTTTAAGATGGATGGGACGCATCAGGTTCTGGTGGATAACTATTTTGGAAAACGTTTCAATGGGCCCAATGACTTGTGGTTGGATAAGAAAGGAGGCATCTATTTTACCGATCCGTTTTATAAAAGGCCGTATTGGAAGCGCGGCCCGAAAGAAATGAAAGAGCATGTTTATTACCTGGATGAAAATCGCACAACATCAGTGCGTGTAGCAGATGATTTACAGCAACCCAATGGTTTGGTTGGAACTCCTGATAATAAATATTTGTATGTGGCTGATATCAGGGCAAAACAAACCTATCGCTATAAAATAAAAAAAGATGGGTGGTTGTCTGATAAAAAGGTCTTTGCTCCTATGGGCTCAGATGGAATGACCATTGATAATAAAGGGAATGTTTATCTCACGGGTAAAGGGGTTACTGTTTTTAACAAAAAGGGAGAGCAAATTGCCCACATCGGAATCCCTGAAAACTGGACTGCGAATATAACCTTTGGAGGTAGAAATAGGGATATTCTTTTTATCACATCCATGACATCCTTGTATGCAATTCAAACAAAAGTAAAAGGCGTGTATTAAAAAGTAAGAAATAATATGCTTTATTTTAACCTTTTACGAAACCATGTTTTATACAACTACGTAGACTAAACATTGTCAAATAGATTTTATTTTTACATAAGCATTCATCGGTTTTATAATTTGAGATAGATCGGTATTAAGGAACATATTTGTAACTTTGAATCTGAAACATAATACACACAATCAATGAAAACAATTAATTACCTGCTGGTGATAATCCTGCTAGCATCAGCTTGTCAGTCAAAAAAGAACGATGTTGAAAAAAGAGACATGAATGAAATAAAACAGAAAGTTGAAGAGTTTGCACCGTTTAAGTTAAAAACGGATTTGTCTGTTCTCTCTGAAAAGGAAAAGCAAATGCTACCTCTTTTGTTTCAGACTGCAAAAATCATGGATGACCTTTTTTGGAAAGAAGCTTATGGCAATAAAGAGGCTTTGTTAGCCAGCTTAAAGGACGAAGACGAAAAGGCATTTGCCATCATAAATTATGGTCCCTGGGAGCGATTGAATGCAAATAAGCCTTTTGTGGAAGGCGTAGGTGAAAAACCGAAAGGGGCTGGGTTTTATCCGCAGGATATGACCGAAAATGAATTCGAAAAACTGGAAGGTGAAGAAAAACGGAGCCTTTACACCTTGGTCCGACGGAATGATGAGGGGGAATTAAGCGTCGTCCCATATCATGTAGCTTTTGCAAAAGAGGTAAAACACGCTTCAGAATTGTTGCAGCAGGCCTCAGAATTAGCTGAAGACCCGGGCTTAAAGAAATATTTGGAGTTAAGAGCTGAAGCCTTATTGAATGATGACTATTTGGCAAGTGATATGGCCTGGATGGATATGAAAACCAATACAATTGACTTTGTTGTTGGTCCCATCGAAAATTATGAGGACCATTTGTATGGTTATAAAGCAGCGCATGAGGCATATATCCTGATTAAGGATAAAGTGTGGAGTAAAAAACTGGAGAAATTTTCTTCCATGTTGCCAGATCTTCAAAAGGCATTACCCTGCGATCCAAAATACAAAACAGAAATGCCCGGATCAAACAGTGATCTGAATGCTTATGATGTGATTTTTTATGCAGGTGATTGCAATGCAGGCAGCAAAACCATTGCCATTAACCTGCCAAATGATGAACGCGTTCAGATGGCTAAGGGGAGCAGACGTCTTCAATTGAAAAATGCAATGCGTGCCAAGTTCGACAAAATACTTGTTCCAATTGCAGAACTTTTAATTGATCCTTCTCAAAAAGATTTTGTAAAGTTTGATGCTTTTTTTGAGAATACTATGTTTCATGAAGTGGCACATGGTTTAGGACCAAAAATGACGGTAGTAGATAAGATTACCTGTCGCGAAGCTTTGAGGAATCATTATTCTGCCATCGAAGAAAACAAGGCAGACATCCTTGGCTTGTGGATCGTTAAGCAACTCGGAGACATGGGAGAACTTGAAGAACAGGACATGCGTCAGAATTATGTTACCTTTATGGCAGGCTTGTTTCGCTCCATTCGTTTTGGCGCTGCAAGTGCCCATGGAAAGGCAAATATGCTAAGGTTTAATTATTTTGAAAAAGAGGGTGCTTTTGTGCGAGACGCTGCAAGTGGAAAGTACAGGGTTGATTTTGATAAGATGGAGAAGGCCATGTCATCTCTCTCCGAGTTGATGCTTACCATTGAAGGTGAGGGTGATTTTGAAAAAGCATCGAAACTGATAGAATCAATGGGAAATGTTTCTGAGCAACTACAGGGAGATCTTGATCGTATTAAAGGCGCCGGAATCCCCAGGGACATCGTATTTGAACAAGGTCCCGAGATCCTTGGACTGTAATTAATACGCAACGTGCACACATAAAATAAAAGTCCGGTCAATCGTTATCGACCGGACTTTTTTTGTCGTAAAGCATCGACAATTATACCCAAGAAGACCAAATGATCCTTCAGTTTTATGGGATATAAAAACACAAATGGGAATTATTCGTTGGAATAATCCCCATTTCGCATGCATGAACCGAAGTTTTGTATGCGTCAGATTACGGTTATTATGACCGGCTGCTTCTTGCAGGGTTTAACCTGCGATCTTCAACCCATAACTTCAAAAACAGCCTGTTACAACTATTTTTTCCGTTTGTCCCTTCAGCAAATTCGAAAATATGCTTTCCCGGACAGGAGTGTCACGTCGGACATTTACTCGGCTGTATGACTTGCGCCCTACTGCCATTTCTTTGCAGAACATGTCTAAACCAGTGGTTTTAATGTTCTAAAAAAACCGTCTAAAGTCGAAACTTCTTCTTGTTTTTTTCCTAATGACTCAAAGTGTAAAAGAACAATTAACATCTCAAATTCCTTCTTAAGTTTCCAAACCAGGTTTTTCCACTTAACCAATTTGCTTTTTCTGAAATTATCCGAAGATTCATTCAGTATCTGCATATTGTGTCACGACACCTTCTGCAATTTCAGTTTTTCAACTGTCCAGGCTTCATGTGTTCTTCAGGGCCAGGGCCCATTCTGTTTCAAGTAAGTTACTTGACCGAAGTCTTTCTCTTCCTTTCACGTGACTCCAGTATTTAAAGAACGTTAGCGACTTTTGCATTTGTTGGATTCTTCCGGGAGCGTTCCCTTTGATCCAAGCTCCGGCTCTTTGAATGATCAGTCCCGAAGGCCTGTCTGGTCAGAATCCTTGTTCAATTAAGAACCTCTCTTCTTTCCCTCATCTTCCAAGCTGTCTTTTATCGCTCATCTGATACATCAAATATAAGACGAAGTAGGTCTGGGAACAAGCTTTTTTTGAATTTCGTATGCACCTCCTTTCAACAGGAGTTATAAACAATTGTTGATAGTCTGTATGCATTTACAATAGAAGGTTCTGGTGATATTTGGCAAGGTTTTCAACAGCTGTTGAAAACTTTAGATAACAAAATGACTCATGGGAGATTCTATTTTTGACAAAATAGAATCATCGTTAAACGTCATTTTTTCGAAATAGCTTAAGAAATGATAAACTTTTTTAGCTTTTGTGGCTGCGAAGAAACACATATTTTTTTTATTTTTTGTGTAAATTCTGATTTAAAATTTGAAAAAAAGAAAGTCGCTTGTATGGATTAATTCGTCTACATTTGTTATGTTGTGAATTTAATAGATCCATACTTATGAAAGACTACAAATCAAGAATTAAAATTAAGGCAGAGGCAGAAGATGTGTATGCTGCAATTGTGAACCCTTTTACCTTGGAGCTTTGGACCGGAGCCAAAGCAGAAATGAGCGAGGTGCCTGGGAGTGAGTTTTCTTTGTGGGATGGGGACATCAGTGGTATGAATCTTGAATTTGAGCCCTACAAAAGAATTGTGCAACAATGGTATTTTGGTGCTCAGGAAATTCCTTCAATTGTTACTTTTAAACTATTCCCCTCAAAAGGAACCGTTCAACTGGATTTACTTCATACAAATATCCCTGAAGAGGATTACGATGACATGGTACATGGTTGGGAGGAGTTTTACCTTGAACCCTTAAAACAGTTTCTTGAAATTGAATAACACCTTTGCTTGATCTTCGCAACATTTCTAGAATTGCATGAACCAATAGATTTTATTTGCGTTTTGGGTATAATAATCGAAAGCGCACAATTATGAGGAAAATGTTGGGTGCAGGGGCAATTGTTTTGCTCATGCTGGGATGTAAAAACGGAAAAGTAAAGCAGGCGGAAACCACTGATTTAAAGATAGAAAGTCAGGAATTGTGTTGTGGAATTCCGGGTAGAGGAAGTGGTCTGATTGCAAATGGCGAGATCGGACTTCAGGAGGATTCACTTGAAAAACATTCCTGGGAAGGCATGGTTCTAATCCCCGGTGGCGAATTTAATATGGGTGCCAGGGATAAAAAATTTGCCAGAAAAGATGAATACCCTGTTCATCGGGTGCATGTAAATGCCTTCTATATGGATGAACATGAGGTGACCAATGCCCAATTTCGTCAATTTGTAGAAGCAACAGGTTATATCACTTTTGCCGAACGCAAATTAAAATGGGAGGATGTCAGGAAAACACTCCCCCCAGGGACTCCTAAACCACCCGATGCTTATTTTGAATCAGGTTCCCTTGTGTTTAATCAACCGGATCATCCGGTTCCACTGAATAATCATTTGGTTTGGTGGAAGTGGCAGAAGGGTGCCAACTGGCAACAACCAACTGGACCGGGAAGTACAATTAAGGGAAAAGAAAACCATCCGGTGGTACATGTTGTTTATGAAGATGCTTTGGCCTATGCCAATTGGGCCGGGAAACGACTTCCCACAGAAGCTGAGTGGGAATACGCTGCCAGAGGAGGCAATGATGAAAACATTTACCCCTGGGGAACAGAATTGGTTGATGTGGGAGCCATTAAAGCAAATAGCTGGCAAGGAAATTTTCCCAATCAGAACACAAAAGCAGATGGCTATATGTTTTCTTCTCCTGTAAAACAATATGCAGCAAATGCATTTGGACTATTCGATATGGCAGGAAATGTGTGGGAATTATGCAGCGATTGGTACCACCATGCTTACTATGCCTCCTTTAATGGCGGTGGTGTCGCAATTAACCCACCCGGACCTGACAGCAGCCTTGATCCGGCGGAGCCCCAGGTGCAAAAAAAGGTGATTCGAGGGGGTTCTTTTTTGTGTAACGACGCATATTGTTCCGGTTATCGCGCTGCAGCACGAATGAAAATGGCCCTGGATTCAAGTGCACCGCATGTGGGCTTTCGATGCGTAAGAAGCATTGATAATTGAATTAAATGTTAAAATTTGATTGAAAAGTGAAGCGATACTTGATTTATTGTTAATAATAAGTTAAGTTTGTGCTGATTTTAATTTTATTAAATGAAAAGTGATGAGAAATTATAAGCATTTTTCCTGGGTGTTAGTCGTTGCAATGATGTTCTGTTTTGTTGCATGTGAGAAAGAGGGTGATGCTCCTGAGCTCCCCCCTTACGAAACCATGGCAATGGATTTTAGCAAATTTGCCGATACAAAATCCACTGCTATGAAAGGAGAAGCAATGAACAGTGCAGAACTTACAACCATGTATAACTATTTTTACGCTGGTGTAACTGTGGGTGTTTGGAATGTGGTCTTATTTACAAAATTGGCTGTTCCGGTTGCCGCTTTTAAAACAGCATTTACCCAATATCCTGTTTTTCTTGGCAAAGGGAAATGGCAATGGAGTTATACAGTTGAAGGTTTTGCAGGGCAATATACAGCAAGGTTGACGGGTGAAGTTCTTGATGAAGACCTTGTATGGGAAATGTACATTTCAAAATCAGGAATCAATGCATTTGATGAAACCTTATGGTTTTCAGGGGTTTCGGCAAAAGATGGAAGCAATGGTTATTGGGTACTCAATCACAGTGCGGCATATCCTGAGGAAATGTTACGAATAGATTGGTTGCGTGAAAGCGATGACATTGGAAGTTTAAAGTACACCTATGTGCGTGAATTAAATGACAACAGAGAAACGGATACGTTTAAGGATAGTTACATACAATATGGCATACAGGAATCTGAATACAATCTGTATTATAAGGTACATGCATATGATGAAACGAAAGGCATGTTTGCTGACACTGAAATTGAGTGGAGTCAGACAGGTCATTTTGGTCACGTAAAATCCTTAAGTCAATTCAACGATAATGATTGGCATTGCTGGGATGAAAACGGGGCTGATGTTGATTGCGAGTAATTTTTAGCTCTTAAGAAAAAGTTAATTATATCGAAAGCGTTCGAGATTGATAAACATATTTGCTTAATTTTACGCCGTCATTTTACGGGCTCTAACGACATGGAAAATACAATTTGTCAGCGTTTTTTCCGTTTTGTTCCCTGAGACCTTTTTGTGATGGATAAAATTATGGCGGTGTTGGATAACGAAAAAAAGATCATACAGAAGATTGCATTGGGCGACAAACAAGCCTTCTCTTATATCTATGAGACTTATTATGAGATGCTCTGCCTGTATGCATATCGTTTTTTTAATGATGAGGATGAAGCGATTGAACTGGTGCAGGGTACGCTTGTGAAAGTTTGGGAGCGCAGGGAAACATTGTCCGAAGTGAAAGCCTTGAAGTCATATTTGTATAGAATGGTACATAATATGGCCTTAAATCGCATCCAACATCTGAAAGCTGCAGAAAAGTACAAAAATTCAGTGGCCAACGAACTCCATTCAATAGAAATGGAGGATGTGGAAGTGCATGATGAAGATCCAAAAATGGCTCAGCTAAAGGAGGCATTGAATCAGTTACCTCCAAAAAACAGAGAGGTTTTCGAATTGAGGTTCTACAGCGGGTTGAAGCACAGGGAAATTGCAGAGCGCTTAAATATTACGGAAAGAACTGTTGAAACACACATTACGAAAGGATTAAAGAAGTTAAGAGAAACTTTGAAGGATTTTTTTAATGATTAATAAGAATAAAAGTACGTGTTATTTATTTTGACATTGTCTTAACAGAGGAATGAGAAAATTAAGTTACCATATGAATGAAGATCTCTTAATATACCGATACAAAAGCGGTAACATCTCTGCAAAAGAGGAAGAGAAACTTTTACAATGGGTAAAGTCCTCAGACGAAAACCGAACCTATTTTAAAAAGTATACGCAATTCATTAGTTCCATTGATTCACAGCGACTGAGCTTTAACAGTAAAGATGCTTTTGATAAATTTATGGCAATGGGTGTGCCTGCCGGAAAGAAACGACAGCTAACAATGTATCCTTTGTTACGGATTGCAGCCATGCTGGTAATCGTATTTGGAATTGCGTTTGGCGTAAGTAAGGTCCTTCCCGCATTAAGCACGCCAAAAATTGTAATGATTGAGGCTGAATCTAATTATGAGCAGGTGCTTCCTGACAATTCCGTTGTGACAGTACGGACTGGTGGCGCTTTGGCCTATCCAAAGACATTCAAAGGTGATGCGCGTGAAGTTAAGTTGGAAGGAGAAGCCTTTTTCAATGTTGAAAGGAACGAAAAAAAACCATTTATTGTCAATGTAGGTGATGTGGTTATTGAAGTTTTGGGCACCTCCTTTGATGTAAGTGAAGATAAACAACAACAACTGGTGACGGTAACCGTTGAGACCGGCAAGGTGAAGGTAAGTTGTGAAGCTTTGAATTACGAACGGATCTTATTTCCGAAAGAGCAGTGTCAAATTCATCTGGGAGATAAAATTGCAGTTGAAGAAACTAAAGTTGTCAATGATAACCATTTAGGATGGTTAACAGGTGTGCTTGATTTTGAAGAGACAAGCCTGGCAGAGGTCGTTTCAGTACTGAATAAAGTTTACGATAAACCAATTATTATAGGGACAGACTCAATTAAAAATTGTAAATTGACCACCAAAATTAACAAGTATCCTCAACCCGATGTAATGAAAATGTTGGAGCAAACGTTGAATCTACAAGTTGTAGAAGATGAAGAAGCGTACATTTTGATCGGAGAGGCTTGTCATAATTAGGGTGTCAAATAAATGGTTTTTAAGTTCTTAAACATCGCTTCCTTTGGGAGGGGTTGCCTGTTGTGGTTTGCCTTTCTCATGCTGCTTTTCTCAATTCCGGGAAAGGTGAGTTCTCAAAATAACAAAAATATTTTAGATACTTTAATCACGATTAATTTTAACAATCAGCGGTTAAAAGATGCTTTGGAGCAGATGGAAATTCAAACCCGTATCACTTTCTCATATAAAAGTGGTCTGCTCAAAGAGGATCGTATCATTAATAAATACTTTGCAAGGGAACGATTGGAAGCTGTTATTAAGCAGTTAATCGCAGATGAAACCATATCTTTTAATTCTGTGGGACGTCAGATTTATTTTTATATCCCCCGAAACACAAAATTTGTTCCCATCAAGGAAGAAATAGTTAAAGAGGTTCAGGTCCCTGTATATCGCGATGTCATTATTCGGGATACGGTAACTTTGGTCAAATACGATACAATTCGTATCACAAATACGATTGTTCAACGCGATACCATAGTACTCGAGAAGATGGTGTCCGCCCAACGTTTTTCTTATTCAGCATTCATCAATCAAAGCCTCGTAAATCCAGGGTACAAATTGAAAAACGATAATTTTCAGATGCGCTATGATGATCTAAGGGAAGCAGAGACAAATGGAAATGCAAGCCGGTTTGGATTGATGGGAACAATGGACTTAGGGGATTATTCATTGTCATCCGGTTTGGGATTTTCGGTGTTTAGAAATAAAGCAGATTATAATTTCACGTCAATAATTACTGATTCAGCAAAGATTTTAGGCTATTATACTACGCATACGAAAATTAAATATTTCTATACAGACTCCTTTACAATTACAATTATTAATCCAGATAGTACAAAGGAGGTTATTGTCACCTACCCGGATCAATATAAAGATTCAACAGTAACAAAATACATAGAGAACATTTATAAAAAGGATACGGTTGACTTCAACTATAACGGAAACAATCGGTTTACATACTTAACCATCCCTGTTTATTTTGGTTGGGAACGAGAAATCGGGGAAACCGGATTGTTTTTTTTAAATGCAGGGTTGCTGGTAGATTTCCTTGTGTCAACCAAAGGAAAATCACTGAACGACTCACCTTATAAACAGTTGGTCCCCATTTCTGATTTGCCACTTTCTCCGGTAAATGCGAGTGTTTCTCTGGGTGGAGGTTATGCCTATAAGCTTGAAAACGATTGGTATGTATATGCTAAACTCAACTACGACTTTCAGATAAATAGCTCCTTTTCAAATGTTTATCCCATTCGCAAGAAGCCAAGAACCCTTGGTCTGACTGTTGGGATATGGTGGCGGTAATTTTTTTTTAAAAAAGTACGTGGTTTTATGTTTTCTGCTGTCATAAGAGGGCAAACTGAATATTGAAACATGAAACATTTTGAAGGCCACAGTAGATTACAGCTGTTTTTTCCTGAAAAGTGAAAGCATTTTTAATGTTCGTATAAGCTTAGAGGATAATCTTAGCGTAGGTCGAATTTCTCTAATTATTTAAGTGAACACCCAATTATGCCCAAGGCATAGATATTTATACTCAAAAAAAGCAGATCAAAGTGGTCAAATGAAGGCCCACGGTCTTCAATTATTGATCTGTATTGTTCAGTTTCTGTAGAGAGGTTGTCACTCCCAATGGCAACCTCTTTTTTCATGTGCATTGACGTCTTTATCTTCATCTTTTTTTTCTAAATTTATAACGAATACAGTGCATTCAAGGGATTGTCATGAGGCAACTATGGGTATTATGCATGTTAGTATTCTCTTTTTTAATTGTGGCACAGTTGATGATCGACTATCGTGTTTCTTTGGTTGAAACAACCAGAGAAGCATATCCTGGGTTACAATCTTTTGTAAGTGCCCTGTACAATGGAGAACGGTAGATTGGTGTTTACTAAAAATGATAGCTTGATTGGCAGCCAAGGAGAAGTTTTGAGTATAGGTCTAGAGTCGGTAAATGAAGGTTTCTTTGAGATAGTGGTGAAAGAGCAAAAAGGAAAAATTTTAAGAAAAAGGATGATTGTTCTCGAATGAATGACGTGGACGGTAAAAATATTTTGACTTGCCCCTCTTGTGGGCAGGTATTTGATTTAGACGTTTTGGAAAGATACTGTAGCAATTGTTTTGCCTGTACCGGGTGTGAGCGGTATGTCTGTCCAAACTGTGAATCGGCTATTGTCGTAAAAGCCTTACGTAAAATGGGAGAGAAAAAAAACTGATCGGATGCCTTTGTGCCATCCGATCAATATTCGATTTATTTTTTAGTAACGCTTGTTTTTACATCAGATTTTAACTTCATAGGGATCGTCATATCTTCACCACTTTGTGGATTTTCAAAGCTCATATTCATTTCCATGTCCTGTGTGAGCGTAGATATTGTGGGCATGCCATCCTTTAAATTAACAGCAAAATCTCCTTTTTGTACGCCAGATCCGTTCATTTTTATGCTCATTCCGTTCTGAACCATCGGATTGTCTGGCGAAAATGAGAAATCTGAGGATACATTAAGATCCATTTGTTGTTTTGTTATTTTCTCAACGGTGTATTTGGTTTCAACTTCAACACCCATGGCTGCCTGCATTTTTACTGTACTAGAAAAAACGTCTCCAACTTTTACTTTATTCTGAGGTATGTATTGAAAGAAATTTTTAACCATTTCCTCGTTGGCTATGCCTTTCAACATCTGAGCAGCTTGAGGATTATTACCCATAATTGAAACAAGCTTTTCATAACCGGTGACATTACTAATCTCTCCTTTAGGAGAAACCTCATAGCCAAAGGTTATTTCTTTCATTTTATGTAAAATATCGTTTTTCTCATTTCGTTCTCCCTCTGTATCAATGTCAATGTTTTGTCCCATGGCTGTCATGTTCATTCGAATTCGGCTGTATTGTTGCTCCATTTTATAGTTCCCGCCGGATAATTTTTCAATAACACGCATGTCGAGAGTCATCATCATTTTCTGATCCATCTGGATTTTCTGTCCCATCATCTCCTGATTGATCGCATTGATCATGTCCATTTGGACAGTGTATACATCACCTGCTTTTAGTTTGAGTACAACATCAGCTTTTTGTGCAGAGAGATTAAAAGACAGAAGTGATAAAAGAACAAAGTATCCAATAAGTTTAAGTTTCATGATAAGTGTGTTTTTTGGTTTTAAAAACCGAAAATACAACTATTTTTTAGTTTAAAACAGGATAAGCGATAAATGCTTGAGTCTTTAAAGAAAACTTTGTGTGAAGTTTGGTGTTTTTTTTATGATCGATAAGGGACTGAATGCCTCAGGATCAAAAGCTCAAAGTGATGGTTCAACCAGAAGTTTAGGTCTCTGAAAAGGGTAAGCGTGTAACAACAAAAAAGGGCCGTAAAGCCCTTTTGAAAATATGAAAAATAAATAATTATTGCTCTTCCATAAAAGGATAACGATAGTCTGTTGGAGAAACAAAAGTTTCTTTGATCGTACGGATGGTAACCCAGCGAAGCATGTTAAAGATTGAACCAGCTTTGTCGTTAGTTCCTGATCCACGTGATCCGCCAAAAGGTTGTTGTCCCACAACTGCTCCTGTCGGTTTGTCGTTGATGTAGAAGTTGCCTGCTGCATTCTCAAGGTACTTCACCAGTCGTTCTGTTTCAAAACGATCCTGACAAAAGATGGCTCCGGTTAAAGCGTACATGGATGTTTTGTCAAGGATATCCAGTGTCTCATTCAATTTATCATCCTCGTAAATATACAGTGTTAGCACAGGGCCAAACAGTTCTTCTTCCATCGTGATGTAATCAGGCTTCAGAGCGCGAATGATCGTAGGTTGAATGAAGTATCCTTCCGATTTATCGTAATCTCCACCAAAGAAAATTTCTGCATCATCTGATTCTTTAGCACCTTCAATGAAGCTGACAAGCTTGTCAAAAGAAGCTTCATCAATCACAGCATTTACAAAATTTGTAAAATCTTCCGGAGGTCCCACCTTGATGGAGTGCATATCCTTTAAGATCAGTTCCTTTAATTCAGGCCATGCCGAAGCAGGAATGTAGGCACGTGATGCTGCTGAACACTTCTGGCCCTGATATTCGAAGGCCCCCCGGGTAATTGCGGTGGCAACTGCCTTACGATTCGCTGTAGGATGCATGAAGATAAAGTCTTTGCCTCCTGTTTCCCCAACGATGCGCGGATATGTTTTGTATTTATGGATATTGGTTCCAATGGCATTCCAGATGCTTTGGAAAACGCCGGTTGAACCGGTGAAGTGAAATCCTGCAAAATCTGGATGAGCAAAAACAACATCCGCAGCTGCGGGACCAGAAACAAAAACAAGATTGATAACACCCGCGGGGACACCCGCTTCTTTGAATACTTCCATTAATACATGTGCAGAGTAAATGGCTGTTTTTGATGGTTTCCAAACCACAACATTTCCTAACATGGCGGGTGCTGCAGGGAGGTTTCCTGCGATGGATGTAAAGTTAAATGGTGTCAGAGCAAACACAAATCCTTCCAACGGTCTAAAGTCGTTGTAGTTCCAGATGCCCGGTGCTGATTCCGGTTGCATGGAATACATGTCTGACATGCACTGAACCCCAAACCTAAAAAAATCTGCCATTTCGCAGGCCGCATCAATCTCTGCCTGATAAATGTTTTTTGATTGCCCCAACATGGTGGCCGCATTGATCTTATCCCTGTATGGTCCGGCAATTAAATCAGCTGCTTTCAGAAATATGGCAGCTCTGTGTTGCCACCCGAGATTTGCCCACTTCTCTCTTGCCTTCAACGCAGCATCGATGGCCATACTCACATGTTTGGCACTTCCCTGATTGTAGTGACCTAAAACATGTTTTAATTCGTGTGGCGGATGGATGCTCACTTTTTTGTCTGTAAACACTTCTTGGCCGTCAATATACATCGGAATTTCAACAGTCGTAGATCGAAGTTCTTCTAATTTAACTTTGATCGCTTCTCTTTCCTTAGACCCCGTTGCATAAGCTTTTACGGGCTCATTTTTAGCAACAGGGACATGATAAAAACCTTTTCCCATTCGATTTAATGTTTCAAATTAAACAACTCAATTATCCGGGGAGAACTTTTCCAACCCACTTTAAACAAAAGTAAGTTTCGTTCGGAAAATAAAGTATGAATTAAATCAGGTGAATTATTCCTATCTAACGATGGTTTCCAGTGTTTGCTGAAGTCCGTTATCAGGACTGGGTGCTGGAGAAGAAATAAATGTTCCATCCGTATCAATGATGTAGTAGGCAGGTAAACCTTTAATCTGGTAAGCATCCAGAAGTTCCGTATTGTTGTTCCAGTGAACAAACTTATTTTTTCCCTGATAGGCTTGTACGTAAGCTTTAAAATCAATGAATTCCTGATGGATGACAATATTTATAATTTCAACTTTACGACCTAAATCGGATTTTATTTTTTCAAGTGAGATAAAATCCCGGGCACATTGCTGCAGTTCAGGACTGCAAAAATTAAGGACAAGCACTTTGTTTTTTTCCTGAAGCGGAATCATTTTTCCTTTTTTGTCGGGCAATTCAAAATATGCAGCGGGAGTTCCGGGGTAGGTTTTTGTGAGATGTTTGTACATGCTTGTTGCCATATCCACATAGTAAAAGGATTCGCTGTTTTGTTTTAGAATGTCCAGAAAGGCAAGAATATCATCCCTGCTTTTTGTTTCAGTGAACCATAAGCGTTGCATGTCCTTAAGTAAAACCAATGCTGTTAGTGCGTTGTTTTTTATGCCATAATGATGTTTGATAAATTGAATGTATGCATCAGTGTTCTTTTCTTTTAATAAATCAAGCGTCCTCTCTGTTTCCTGCTGGATGTTGTCACCGATGGCATCCCGGTTTTTTATGGCACTGTTAAGCGCTTCCCAGAAGGAAGGGTTGTTAAATTCGGGTGAGGCATCTATAAAAAATGAATCGATTTGAACCTGCGGATCATGGGGGTAAGCCAAAGAATAGAAAGGCGCGGTTTTGTAATGCATGTACTGTTTTAAATAAGGATCCTGTTCCTTTTCAACCATTTTTTGTAAAACAGAAATTTGACTTTGAATGATGGAGTCTCCTTTGATGGATCTTCTGGCGCTCAGGGCCGTGTTAAAACGATTTTCTAACATCATTTCAAAGCGGGAGACAGACACATTCAGTTGCCTCTGATCTCCTGAAACAGGCGAGAGGTAAAAGCGTTGAGGTTGATAGAAAATATTGTATTTCTCTGCTTTGCTTTTGGCTTTGTAGAGGGGAAGCTCAACATGGAATGTGTCACCTGGGGATATAAGGAAATAAACATGATAACTCTCAAGGTCAAGATAGATTTGAGTTGTTTCTTCAATGTTGAAAGAGACATCCAAACGACCATTTTCATCAATGTGTTGAGAAACAAGCAATGCAGGCGCTTCAAACAGATGATGGGGATAATAATAAATACGTATTTGTTGATTTATATAAGTGGGCACATCACCAAAAATGCTTGTTTTTATAGCTTTTGCAAGGGGTAAGTTGATGCAAAATATTCCTGAAATAAAAAGTATCTTAAGTACTTTGTTCATATTAAACATGCTTCTCATCCTCTTTTTTTTCTTCAGGATATGCGATTCTTGTATGATATATGTTTTTTAGTTTTTCTTTGAAGGTTGCTTTTATAATTTCAATTTCTGCAAAGGTGATGGGTGCAAATTTAAAACGGCCTTCCTGAAGTTGTGATTCAATGATTTTTTCAACCTGGGCATCGATTGTTTCATCTGTGTAAGATTCAAGTGAACGACTGGATGCTTCCACAGAATCTGCCATCATTAAAATTGCAGTTTCTTTTGTGAAAGGATCAGGCCCGGGATAACTGAACTTATCATTTGGCAGCGCTTCTTCTGGATGTGATTGTTTGTACTGGTAAAGAAAGAATTTTGTTTGGCCAAAACCATGATGTGTTTTAATAAAGTTAATGATCTGATTTGGTAAACCATGCTTTTGTGCCAGCTTTACACCTTCTTTCACGTGATCAATAATGATATGTGCACTTTCTTCCGGTTGCAGATTTTTATGTGGACTTTGCTGGCCTGCCTGATTCTCGGTAAAATAAACGGAGTTCACGGATTTACCAATGTCGTGATAGAGCGATCCCACATATGCCAGTAGCGGATTTGCTCCGATGCGAATGGCTGCTTCCTGGCAAAGGTTACTTACCTGTATGCAATGATGAAAGGTTCCTGGTGCATTTTCTGAAAGTTTGCGGAGCAGCGGGTGATTGGTGTTGGCCAGCTCCATTAACGTGACATTAGACACGTAACGGAATGCTTTTTCATATACGTAAATTAATGGATATGCAAAGAGCATCAGAATACCATTTATCGCAAAAAAGATAAAGCCCTCATAATATATCAAGGTCACATCGCCTTCCTGGATCAATCCCAGACCAAGGAACATCAGAGAGTAGACAAGAAACACGATGATGCTTGCCTGAAATAACTGTGCCCGCCTGTTAAGGTCACGCAGGGTGAATGTTGCCGCGATACCAGTGGTCAGCTGTAAAAGGATAAACTCAAAACTATTGTCAGCAAAAAATGAAGCCAGCAATATTGTAATTGTGTTTGCAAAAAGCGCCGTTCTGGAATCAAAAAATGTACGAAGAACGATGGGCAACATCGCATAAGGCAGAATATAAATTGGGATAAAAGAAATGCGTTCCGCAACAGCAGAGAGCCCTATAAATAGTAAAATATTTAAAAGAATAAATGAGAAATCCTTGAGATTATCGAAAATGTCACGTCTGTAATAAAAGAGATATAAAAAGAAAGTTGCCAGCAAAACAAGGATCAGCAATCCTTGCCCGCCAAGAACAACGTTTCGTTTCGAAGAGACCCCGATACGCTCACCATAGGCACGTTTAAAGGATTCAAGGATTTTAAATTTTTGATCAAAAATGACTTCTCCTTTGTCAATTATCTTTTCTCCTGTTTGTATGAGACCACTGGTGAGAGATATGTTCTGAAGCATCTCGGTTTTTAGTTTTTCAGACAACTCTTTATCAAATTCAAGATTTGCTTTTAAATAGTTGTTAAGCTCCATGTTCTGAATCAAAGCATCAATGTAGGTGAGCGAATGAAGTTCTCGGGCGCCAGCAACCATTTTTTCATAGGCTACTTTGGGGGTCACCGCCTCGCTTAACAATACCGGTCGGGCAATCTCCTGATTAACTACAACAATGGATGACGTCCCTGAAATGGTCAGCCGGTTTTGTTCTGAAAAGGAAATGATGCCATCATCATAAATTCCCTTTGTAAGACTGAGAATGGCATTTATGTAGCTTGCTTTTAGCGTATCATCAGGATGAAGGTCTTGCTCCTGCAACTGATCCCATTCTGTGTTGAAACGATTCTCCAATTTCTCACTTACCTCTGTCAATGCTTCAGGTACAACCTTGTAATAAGGCTTATAGTTTTTTAATGTGGAGTCTCTTTCAGCAGCCAGTTCGTTTTGAGACTTGTATATTGGAAAATTGAAGGGAGCCACCAACAGTTCGTGTTTCCATGGTTTTCCTTTTTGAAATTCATAACGAAACTTTCCTTCCCGGGGAAAGATATACAGAATAAACGCCACGGTTGTCAGAAAGAAAAGCGTTCGTATGTAAAAGCCGAAATATTTTTTACTTAAAAGTTGTGCCATTGTTGCTGTATTTGAGGGATAAATCTACGTAAAATCCTATGAATTACCTGCACACACGCGTTGAAACTAATTGAAAACAATTCCAAGGTATATGTTAAAGGCTCCAATGGGAGCTCTTTTTTCGGGATAAACCAGTTTCTCGCTGTAATAGATTTCATCTACATCCACCTGATTTAATGGACTGGAATAATGATATACAAACTTTAAGGTTGCAACCTTGTATCTGAATCCCAGACCTGCACCAATATTCCAGGCTGGTTTTACCCTTAACTTTTGGAGGCTTCCATCTTCATCCTGCTCATCAACATAGTAGGTGGATGTGGTACTTGCAAGCAAGGTCCCAGTGTAAAGTTCCTGAAACAGATCAAAGGAATTGAAGCGAAGGGGATGTATTGAACTTACAAAGTTAATTCGCATCACTGCGCCATGATTTGAGAAAAAATCAACCCCGTCATCAAAATAAATGGACGACGAACCCATTACATTGTATTCAAACTGACCACCTAATTCAATCATATTTGTTGCCTTCAGGCTTTCACTGTATGACAGCCAAAACCCGCCTCCCGCATTGTAGACGGATGAACTATTGCTTATGAAACTCGCCTGTCCGCCAAATTGCGTCCGCTTATATTTAATTGGAGGAATCAACTCAACATCATCCTGAGCTTTCGCTGATTGGCTCAATAAAAGAAATAGTATCAGGCATATGTGTTTCATTTCCTTGTTCATGAATTACAAAAATAGCATAATCGTTTTCATTCTTAAAACAAATATCAGGCCATAATTGATCAGACTTCCCGTTTGTAATTAGTAGGATACAAGCATATTTTTTTACAATTTTGCATGCATGCTCCAAAATTTGGGCTTTTGATTTAAAGTAATAATATGAAACAGGCAATTGCAGTATTAGCTTTTATTCCTTTAAGAAGTGAAGCGTCTGAACGATCTGAAATGGTCAGTCAGATCATCTTTGGTGAAACGGTGGATGTGCTGGAAGAGAAGGCAGGTTGGTCGTATGTAAAATTGCATTTTGATGGATATGAAGGTTGGTGTGACACGAAGATGCTCCGGTTTTGTAATACAGCTATCGCACCTCTTTCCGGGATTATTCTAAAAAGGGAATGCATGGTTAAGTCAGCGTTCGGAGAATTGTTACTTTCTGCAGGTTCAGTAATTCGGGGATTAAATTCTAAACGGGATTCTTTTTGTGTGGATGGACTTACATTCCTAATGGAAAGTCCCCTCTCAAAATCAAACTTCCTTGAAGCGGAAGAAGCCATACAGGTTTTATTATCACTGCGGGGCGTTCCTTATGTGTGGGGCGGAAGAACTGTTTGGGGAATCGACTGCAGTGGTTTGAGTCAGCTATACGGACGTCTTGCAAACATTGATTTGCCAAGAGATGCAAGTCAGCAGGTCAAGCTTGGAGAAGAGGTTATGTTTGTTCAGGACGTTATGGCTGGTGATCTGGCATTTTTTGGGGAGGATGAAAAAATAACACATGTTGGAATTGTGATGCAAAAGGATGTAATTCTACACGCATCCGGGCATGTACGGACAGATAAACTTGATCAACAGGGGATTTTTAATCAGAATAAAAAAGGATACACCCACAAGTTAAGGGTGATTAAACGATTTACACGGAAAGATTAAAGACTGTGAAATAAGTCATTCCTTATGTTGATCTTTCAAAAGGGATGCCAGATTCTGGCATTTAAAACTGTAATTGTTTCTAAATTTTAGGATGAGGGAAGTGGGATGGTTCGTTTTTCTTCATTGCTTTTCAAACAAAGCTCAAGCACTTCCATGGTTAATAGTGCATCTTCTGCTTTCACCATCAGATCAGCTCCTTTTGTGATGGCATCATATAAATTATCATAAAAGGCAAGGTAATTGCCGGGAATGGTTTCAATTTTTTTTGTCACTTCCTGACCATTCTCTTCTGTAAAAAGTGAACCCCACAAGGATTCCGCATCTAAACCCCAATCAGGTGCTTTCGGCCAGAGGCCCTTTTTCAAAGCTTCTTCCTGTGGGTCTATTCCCCACTTTAAAAAGCTGCCACCGGTGCCGTGAATCACGTAACGAGGACCTGGTTCCCGAACCAGATAAGAACATTTTAACAATGCTGCAAAACCATTGTATTGCAGACGAATGTCATAATAGTCAAATACCTTGCCGCCGGTTCGGAGCGTTCTGAGGTGAGCCGTAACAGATGCTGGCTTCCCAAATAATACCAATGCCTGATCAATCATGTGTGAACCCAGATTAAACAAAACCCCGTTGCGGTCATCTTCCGCTTCTTTCCAGCTATCCTGAATGAAATTCCTGTAGCGATCGTAATGCGATTCAAATTCAACCAATCGGCCAAGCGTTCCCTCACTGAGAATCTTACCCACTGTGAGGAAGTCACCATCCAGACGTCTGTTATGATAAACCGTAAGCAATTTATTGTTTTTCTCAGCAAGTGCCATGAGTTCTTTGGCCTGCCATGAGAATTGTGTAAATGGCTTCTCAAGTAATACATGTTTTCCAGCTTCCAGCGCAGATTTACACATGTCGTAATGGAATTTATCCGGTGTGTTTACAATGATTAGTTCGATGGTTTCATCTTGCAGTATGGCTTCGTAAGATCGCACAAGGGTCGATTCTGCATACCTTTCTCTTGAAAGGGACTGATGGCGTTCAAGGATGCTGCATATTTTAAAACCCGGATGCACTTTCAGACAGGGGCCATGAAATACCTGACCAGACATACCAAAGGATGCTATCGCTGTATTAATAATTTTCATAATGACTTTTTGCTTGTATATTTAAGACAAAGATACATGTGTTCAGAAAGATAATGAATTTGGAAATATTAAAAAATTCAATAGCCATTATATTCGGTTTTAGTGTTTTTGTTGTCGGAAGATGAATGACTAATTTGCATATGCAGAATCACAAAGGGTTAATATGAACAGTGGCATCCAATAGTTACGAAGACAAGTATTTGCGATGCAGCTCGTAAATAATCACTTTGATTAAACATATGGAACAACCATTGTATCAATTTGAGATAAAAGCTTACTTTTGCGTTCAGACTAAGGATTCCTTCTATGAAAAAGCAAATAAAACAGTTCTTAAAAGATCGGTTTCTGATCACAAAAGTCAGAAATAGGTTTGTCCCTTCCGTGCAAATATCTCAACGACAGTTATACCTCCAGTATCGCTCAATGGCAAAAAATAATGAATTGCCATGTATTGCAGAGACAGGGTTTCGCGTTTTTTCACAATTTGAAGAGGACGGGAAATTGCTGTTTGTTTTTTCCGTATTGGGAATGACAAACAAAACATTTGTTGAAATTGGGTCAGATGATGGGGTGAATAGTAATTCAGCAAATTTGTATTTTAATTTTGGATGGCGGGGATTGTTCATCGATGGAAATCCGAAGAGTATTAAACGGGGGATTAAGTTTTTTAACAACTATCCGCATCCTTGGTTTTACAAACCCACTTTTATTTGTGACCTGGTAAAGCGTGAAAATGTCAATCAACTGATTACCAGCGCCGGGATATCCGGAGAAATCGGATTGTTGTCCATCGACATTGACGGGAATGATTACTGGGTGTGGGATGCAATTGATGTGATTGATCCACAAGTTGTGATCATAGAAACACACAATGAGTTTGGGATGAACAATATTGTGGTGCCCTACGATCCTGACTATTTTTTCCCCGGGAAGCATCCTGTTTATCATGGGGCATCACCCGTTGCAATGACGAAGCTTGCCCATAAAAAGGGATATCGTTTGGTGGGCGCCAACGAACTGGGTTTCAATTTTATTTTTGTAAAAAACGGATTGGCAGACGACCTGATTCCAGAGGTTTCTGTGGCATCACTCTTACAACATCCTTCAATTGCAGAAGATTACAAGAAGTTCGAACCTATCAAAGACTGGGATTACCTTGAAGGTTAAAAAACAAAGGGATCATCGCCCGGATGATCCCTTCCTTTCTAAAGCACAAGTCGGCTAAGGCTATAGCCAATTGATTATCATAGAGGTGCTTCGTAATTGCATTGTTTATTTGAGAAAGAATCCGATTCGAATCCCGCCTGTCGGTAAAAATCCTTCATAGCCAGGTTCGAAAATCGTTTCATTCCAATCACTTCCATACTCCTCAGAATCATAATCGCTCACACGAAATGCCCATCCAATGTAGAAATCCATCAAAAAGCGGTTGAAAGCAATCTGATAACCCATCAATATATCATATCCACCCTGTTGCACATTTAATTCCCGGGTGCCATATTCGTCGCGATAAAACGTATTTCCACTTTCTGTATAGCTTATCCAATTGTAATCGTCATAATTCAGATTCATGAATTTATAATGTAAACCAAAACCGACGTATGGCCCCGAAGGTAAACGACTTTCTGAAAAGAAATAGCGGTAATTTACATTGATTCCGGCACCGGACATGTCTACTTTATTTCTATAAAACCGTTGCGAATCCTTTGCATAATACCATTGAGGACCAATTGTGATATATTGATGATTTGCAATTTTAAAATCAAAATCAATTCGCATGCCTTGTGTAATTGCATATTGAGGCATCAAGGCAATGCCGAAATCTCCCCCGATGGATTCATTCACTTTGAGAATATCATCATCAACACCAAGGATGTTGTTTTGAGCCGATAAGGGAGAAAACATAAGAATTCCCAAAAGCAGGAGCATGTGTTTTTTCATGTCACTTTTAATTAATTGGTTGTATAAATTGAACTTAAATAGTTTAAATTTCCGTTTTCGTAGGTGTATTGTTTGAGGCCCTCATCGCTGATAAGAAGCAAGTGGTCATTGTAAGGAATTACATCGTAAGTACCATTCACCTGTACGGCATTTATTTGTAATAGGTTCAAGGGATCCGAGGCATCAAACACCTTTAAAAAGTTCGCATCGCAAACAAACAAAAGATCACCATCTATGCCCAAACCTTTGGGAGACGTCATGTTGTAGATTTTAAGGTTTATAGGATTGGAGATATTACTGATATCGATCACATGAAGCTGATTTACATCCCGGCCGCAGCGTTCTTGGCTACTGTTTAATGTGACATATGCGTAAGACCCTTGTGCAACGACCGGATCACAGCTTACCACATGTTCGTAGCTTGAAACCTTGTAAATGTTATCAGGATCCGAAATATCCATGATATGCATTCCGGATGTTGTCCCTAAAAATAATTTATCTCCCATTGGAAAAATCGTTTCCACACCCCACCAGTCGATCTGTTTACTTGTTTTTTTAACAATGTTATGTGGATCGCTGATGTCAAAGGATGTCAGATTCTGATCACTCACTGTATAGAGTCGTTCGCCAACAATGGTGAAACGGGCCATGCTTCCTCCCTGTCCGGTGGTTTCTGCTACAGAAGAATCCATGTAGACGTCAGAGCGGGAAAATTTTATATCGCTGCTTTCACAGGCAATCATGAAAATCAGTGATATGGCAAAAAGGATCGAATAGCTTGCTTTCATTTGCTTAATTATTAGTTGTTATTGACCTTTGCCCATTCTACAATAACCGTGTTTTCAGGGCGGTTTGTGCGGGAAAATTCCCATGGGATGTAGGCCCATTCGGGATGTAACAACTCAGGAAATACGTTCCGAATTCTTGAAACAACCACTACATTGCTTAAATTCGAAACATCAACGGCCACCAGATCAACAGCATTGTCTGCGTACAGGACATTTCCTTTCATGGAGATATCAACAATACCGGGAAGTGTTATGAATTTTTCTTTTACCGGTTTTGTGGCATCCGTATTATTTATCACATGAATGCCTTTGTATTTTTCAATCACATAAACAAAGGTATCTTTCAGGTAGATCTTTCCAGGGTTTTCAAGTTCAATGGGGGCGATGCTCCTGACAGAGTTCTCCAGATCGCTTCTTTTCATGAGAATCGGAGAATAATTACCATAGTTTGGCGGAGCGATGTCTGTTGACATAAAGACAAAGCAAACCACAACTAAAAAAAGCATTAATCGTTTCATTTTAAGTGATGGTTTTTGACGGTTATATTAAAACAACTTTTTACCTCCTCCAATTTCAAATCCGATCTTGAAGGTTAAATAGTTAAGGTCAATTTTATTGTTTGGAATAAAATTGTACTCGGCAGAGAATCTAAAATGATCTATATTAAATCCCAAACGGGGGAAGAATCCTGTTGCAACAAAGTTATGTTCGATGTTTAACCACGGGTTTTCCTGTTTGTTTAAGATGTAGTAGAGCCCTACACCTCCTCCGGCGAATGGGCGCAAGCGTTTTTGGTTAAAATAATAATCAACGGTAAGGGCTGAAGAATAAATTGCACCACTGCTTTTCAGATCATTGTAGTAAATATTTTCCCTGTTGTGGTCGGCAAAATCTTCTTTGTAGATATTTACGTATTCCAAACGTAGTCCGGCTGTGATGGCATTCGTTATATTGAATTTGGGTTCAATGTATGGCATCAGTAAACCGGCTTTGTATTCTGTAACTTCTCCTGCAAGTATGCCAACATCAACTTTCAATGGTTTATATTTTACCTGACCACTTGCAGTTAAACAGAGCATCAACCCCCAAAAAATGATATGTAGATAAAGTCCTTTCATCGAACAGTAACGGGATAAATAGAATTCGAGTAAGTGCTTACATCCGTGTATTTATTCAATTGGGAGTCGGAGGTGCTAAGCTCACCGATATTAAATCGATACTCAACGAATGCCTCGTATAATAATTCACCCGAGTGCGGATCTTTATAAAACAAAAGATCGTACCAAACACTCCTGCAATCATTTTCTTCACATACTGACTTTGAGTTATCCAGGTAAGGATTTGGGTAATTATATAGAACCAATGCATATTTTCCGATATCTTCAAATACGAATCCCAAATCAAGGTAAGCTACAGTGTCAGGATGACCAAAGTTTGCGGTGATTACCCCATCCTTAATTTCTACAATTTTCCCGTTTTTTTCAAAAACATCCACCTTTGCAGGTTTGTTGTCAATCAGGTCGCTCACCTCCATTTGCATAATAAAGCGTGATTCAGAGAGAGGAAGGGTGATTTTTTGTTCAGAAATCTTATCTGTTAATACCGAATCATCCATGTGAATTGATAACCACAGGGTATCTTTCAAAGAAATATGGTTACTCATTGGCGTGATGTTTGCAATGATTTCAAATACCATTTCGTTGTCGGGCAAAGAACTGGCAAATAAATCAAACTCATGATCACTCGTCATGTCTTCGCTGCATCCCCATAGAATGATAGATGCCAGAAAGAGTTTTATGAAATGTTTAATTTGCATGTTTTAAAAATAATTAATGTTACAGAAATCTGCATTAACTGTGATTTTGCCTTTCGTCTCCTTCGGAGTGAAAAGGTACTCTGACCTTTTATCGCTCACCAGGATTTCACCTGCCGGCAATTCCGGTATGTTGATTGAACCGTTGCTGGAATAAAAATCCAGAGCGTAACTTTGGTCGCCGCGGTTGATGATTGTTGTTTCACAATTTTTGCTGGTGATATCTAAATCAATGTTGTCGTTGTTCACATAAGCGTTAAATGAGCCCATGGTCGCCTGTGCATTAAGTACACCTCCAACATTTTGTAACTTAACGCTTGTGTTTGAAGTGACGCTTGTGCCGTCAATGATTCCTTTCTGTATTGAAACCTCTCCAAGTGTGTGCTTGATGTTCAGATGAGATACACAATTCAACAAGGTAAGGTCACCGTATTTAATCTCTGTTGTAATTGATTTCTCGGCATTGGCAATAAGGGTATTTCCCAATTGATTACTGATCTTTAAATGACAGTGTGCAGGAATTTCAAGTTCATACTCCGTTTTAAAAATAGAACTCTTCGAAGCATCTCCTGACTCGAAGAGAATATAGTTCCGAAGGAAAAGACGTTGTCTGTCCTTGTTTTCTACAAATCGATGCGCACTCATTTCTTTTTTTGCAATATCTTCATCCTGGTTTTTAACAACTTGTCGCAGGATCAGACGAATGCTGTTGTCTTTTGATGGGTGGATCGAAATTTGCGCTTTCTCAGCACTTATTTCAAGTAGAAACTCTTTTTTGTATTCATAGGATCGTTCTGTAATCTTGGTCACAACCTTTACACTCTGTGCTTCTGCAATAAATGCATTAGACAGAACAATCAAGAGCCATATGGTTGCGATCAATTTCATTATTCAATCAAATCCCTGAATGTTTTTGTGGTCAGCCCGAAGCCAATTTCAATTTTGATAAAAAGGTTTCCTTTAAAGGCTTCATCCAGCTTATCGTTGTTGAAAAAATTGCTCTTTTTACTCAGGGATGTATTCCCCATGGTTGTTTGCATGTATCCACCGCGAATGTCGATATAACCAAAATTGGCAATGCGCCGCTGTAAACCGTAGCCTAACTGTACAGCGCCAGTATAAAAGGTGGAGATTCCTTCAAGGGGTTTGGTGCCATACAGGAAATAGTCCGTCTCCATATGCTGGGTATGCCACTCCTGAGTGTCTCCAAAAGGAAGCACATAAGCACCAAAGAAATAGTTCCCCGAAAAACCATTGGTAGGTTTTCCAAGACTCTCTCTACGTTTGAAATTGTAATAATAACGTGCTTTTAAAGATGGTTCAATCAGATACTTGATCCCCTTTTGGTTGGTTACCCCAAAATTTAGAATCCTTAAACCTGCCTCAATTGAGAATGGGCTGTAAATAAATGTTTCAGCGGAAAAATTTGGATTTAATTGCCCCAAATCAACGGCGTTAATTTTTAGCAGTGTATTGATTTTTGTGCGTTCCTGAGATATCATGCTAAACAGGTGGTCGTACTTTGAGTTTTGTTGGTTCAATGTATCTTCACTCACAACGATACGGCTTTCCTGCGCAGCAAGAAGAGTCACCATTACAAGAAATAGGTATGTAAACAGGTGTCTTTTCATATTAGAACATGCTTAAGAGCTTTCGTTGAACCTGGGCAATGTTTGAATTCACTTTGTTGATGTAATCTGTAATTGACGGATCATTCATTTCATTTGACAATTGAATCAAATGAGTTTTTTCTGTTTTCAATTGATTGAGCATGTTGTTCAGGTTATTGAAATCCGGAGATTCACATACTTCGGGATTTTGACTGCAACAGGCAAGAATGTCCTCTTCAAGATTTAGTGAATTGATCACCTGACCGTTGACAGGGATCAATAATTCTTCGGTTGTTACCAGTTTGTCGCCGCGTTTGAATAGTTGTGAATTATTTAAAGGAATGAACAGCAACATAATGACAGCCGCGGCAGCAGTCCATCGCACAAAGTGCTTGATCTTCAGTGTGTTTTGCTGCTTGTCCAAAGCTGATTCAATGCCGGACCAAAGTTCAGCGTTTGCGTTGTGTTGTGGTAACTTTAAAGATAAATCCGTTTCAGAGCTCAGGCGCTGCTCAATGTTTTCCCAAAGATTTTCAGGTGCCCTGTGCTGCGGCATGGACGCAATAGCTTGACGATATGTATTGTTTTCTTTCAAATTAGTAATCCTTTAATATTCCCTGGAGCTTCTTTTTTGCCCTCGACAGTTGCGACTTGGAAGTGCCTTCTGAAATTCCCAGCATCTTTGCCACTTCCTTGTGTTTATACCCCTCCACTTCAACAAGCAGGAAAATGCTTCGATAGCCACTTTCCAGCTGCAGAATTGCTTTTTCCAACGCTGCTCCGGTTAAATCATCATCCCATGTGACTTGCTGGTCATTTGCTTTTTCAATATCCATCCAATGATGTCTGGTGCGCAGCTTTTCGATGGCTGTTCGTATAAACACTGTTTTCATCCAGCTTCCCACACTTGAACTCCCCTTGTATGTATGCAGTTTTGTAAACACTTTTACAAAACCTTCCTGAAGTGCATCCTCTGCATCCTCACGGTTCCCCGTTAGTCTAAAAAGAACAGTGAACATTGCATCTTTATAGCGCATGAAAAGCTCATATTGAGCTTTTCTATCTTGTTGCAAGCACCGTGCTATGAGATCTTTTTCACTTTCGCCCTTCATTTCGGATTGTTCACTTTTAAAGAGGTGCAAATGTTAATAATGGTTGCATCTCATTTCCAGAATTTAAAAGAAATAAAATAAAGCGGTAAAAACAATTGTAAGTCAATTGTTTTCAGTCTGCATGATGCCCTTGACTCAAAAGATTAATTTTGTACCTCTGTTTGTTTTTAGTAATTTTCCATGCTGAAACAGATGAAGGCATAAAAATACATTTTATGAAAATTGGAATATTATCAAGTGGTGGTGATTGTCCCGGGATTAATGCAACCATCAGAGGTGTAGGAAAAACGGCCATGGTAAAGTATGGCATGGAGGTTTTAGGTATTTCAAATGGCTTTAAGGGCTTATTGAATATGGATTATACCGTATTGGAAGAGAACCAGCTTTCCGGTATCTTAACCCTCGGTGGAACAATACTTGGGACATCCCGGGAAAAGCCATTTAAGAAACAGGATGGAGATGTTGTAAAAAATAAGCCAAAACGAATCAAGGAGAATTATGAAAAATTGGGCCTTGATTGTCTTGTTTCCATTGGCGGAAACGGAACCCAGGAAACAGCGGCATTGTTAGCGAAGGAGGGGTTGAACGTGATTGGGATTCCTAAAACAATCGACAATGATGTGTGGGGAACGGACGTTACTTTCGGTTTCGATTCAGCTCTCAACATTGCAACAGAAGCCATTGACCGCCTTCATACAACAGCAAGTTCGCATGATCGGGTAATGGTAATTGAAATTATGGGGCACCATGCAGGATGGTTGACCTTGTACGCAGGCATGGCTTCGGGCGGAGACGTGATTTTAATCCCAGAAATAGAATCAGACCTTGATGTGGTTTGTGAAACGCTTCTGGAACGAAAGCGGAAACGTAAAAATTATTCAATCGTTGTTGTTGCCGAAGGAATAAAAATACCCAAAAAGAAGTCTGCAGCACGCTATGTATCTAAATACATTGAGAGTAAAACCGGAATGGAAACCAGAGAAACCATTCTGGGTTATATTCAACGTGGGGGTTCCCCATCTCCAAGTGACAGGATATTATCAACACGCCTGGGCAGCTATGCTGCCTGGTTGATCCACAATAAACAGTTCGGTAACATGGTTGCCATCAAAGATTCTCAGTTAGCTGCAGTACCACTCGACGAAGTTGGTGGGAAACTACGTTTGGTTGATCCGAATGATCCAATTGTTCAGCAGGCAATTAGCATGGGTGTTTGCTTCGGAAATAGAAGGGTTTAGTTTAGCGCATTTTATTCTTGTTAATAAAGTATTACTTTTGCCACGCATAAAAATTAAATCCGAATTTCGTTTTTTATGGTATTCCCCGGCAGAAAAAACCTATTAGAAACCAATGCACCAAGGTGGATTGTATTCTTGTTAGATGTTTTTATAAGCGTCTTTGCAATCGTTTTTGCCTACCTCTTGCGGTTTAATTTTCAAATCCCGGATGAACATGATTCCACGATGTTTGTGGGCGTTTTAGGTGTGATAACTGTGCGATGTATAAGCTTTATCGTTACCAAACTTTATGCAGGAATTATTCGATATGCCACTTTCAGGGATACAGAGCGTATCTTTATGGTATTACTTATCGGTTCTCTGGTTATTTTTCTGGCAAACTTGTTTAGTACAGGCATAGGGAATGGAAATTACTTGATTCCTTTTTCCGTAATTGTCATCGATTTTATACTAGTAACTCTCATGATGATTGCGACAAGGATTCTGGCAAAAGGTCTTTATTGGAAGCTTATTGCCACTGAAGAGGGACATCAGCAGGTGTTGATTTTTGGCGCAGGTGATAACGGAATCGTTGTTAAACAAACCCTTGAACGAGAATTGAGTGGGTCATCAAATATTATTGGTTTTTTGTCTGCAAATAAAAAACGCATTGGAAATAAGATTGATGGTGTGGGGGTGTATCATTATGATGAGTTTGAGTCGTTGGCAAAAGAAAATGAAATTTCAACTTTGCTTTTTGCGGAGGAGAACATGGAAATGGAGTTGAAACGCGCCATTGTTGAAAAAGCACTTGCCCTGGATATCAAAACTCTTACAATACCTAAAGCATCCGATTGGATCAATGGCGAACTGAGTTATCGACAGTTGCGTAAAGTGAGAATTGAAGATTTGTTGGAACGGGATGCGATACACCTTGACGAAAAGAACATTAAAAATCAGGTGGCAGGGAAACGGGTGATGGTTACTGGAGCTGCAGGCTCCATCGGTAGTGAAATTGTGCGCCAATTAACACGCTTTCTACCAGCACAAATCATTCTTGTGGATCAGGCAGAAACGCCGCTGTATGACATTCAGCTTGAACTGGAGGAAGAGTTTGAATTTTCATGCTTTAAGGTGATTATTTGCGATGTGTCAAGGGAGGACCGAATGCGTCTTGTCTTTGAGAAGTACCATCCGGAGCTGGTGTATCATGCTGCGGCCTATAAACATGTGCCGATGATGGAGTATCATCCCATGGAAGCGGTGCATAATAACGTGAATGGAACAAGGGTTGTTGCTGATTTGTCAAACGAATTTAAGGTCACAAATTTCGTGATGGTTTCCACGGATAAAGCAGTCAATCCTACCAATGTTATGGGGGCTTCCAAACGCATCGCAGAGATTTATATTCAGTCATTGAACAGACATTCAAAAACAAAATTCATTACCACTCGTTTCGGCAATGTGCTCGGGTCGAATGGTTCTGTGATTCCACGATTTAGAAAACAGATTGAACAGGGCGGACCTGTTACGGTAACACATCCCGAAATAACACGTTATTTTATGACCATTCCGGAAGCCTGTCAGCTGGTGCTGGAAGCAGGTGCAATGGGCACGGGAGGGGAGATTTTTATCTTCGATATGGGGGAGTCGGTGAAAATAGCGGAGTTGGCAAAAAAGATGATTAAATTATCAGGATTGAAACTTGGTAAGGATATTAAAATTGAATATACAGGATTGCGACCGGGCGAAAAACTCTATGAAGAATTGCTTAATGCAAAGGAAAATACACTACCCACACATCACTCCAGAATCATGATTGCAAAGGTCAGAGAGTACGATTTCAATTTGGTCAGGGACGAAATGGAATCACTACTTCAGGTTGGCGCAAATGGTGATACCATCAAATTGGTTAAAAAAATGAAAGAAATTGTTCCTGAGTTTATCAGCCAGAACTCTGTTTTTCAGGCGTTGGATACCTAGCTTGCCTGGCATCATGTGCCACTTGCATGATGCATTGTTATACGAAGAGCCTGATAGAAAAATTTTATTTCAAAGCATCTTGCCGCGTGCCCCAAAACGCTCAAATATAATCCCAGGCCATTTCAAAAATTTCATTTCTCAGTTTTCGTTCGAATGCCAAAAACCATTTGCCCGATAAAAAATGGGAGGATAGAATTGATCAACCAGAGGACGATGCCTGTAACAGCTATCAATGGGGCACTCAAGCCCGCGTTTCCAAACAACAAGATTGCTACAGAACCTCGAATCCCGGGATCGGAAATTGAAAATGCAGGAATAAACGTAAGGATTAAAAAATAAACAGGAGGCAAAAACAAAACGTTCCCTTGAAACTGATCACCAAGGAAAAAATATGCCAGAAATCCGAATTGTAGAGAGAAGATAAGAATACGACCTAGACTGATTGAAAAACCTTTTAATCTGTATTCAATGGTAATCCAATTGGCACGGTCATCTGAATTAAACCCCGTTCTTTTCCCAAAAAGCTTTATCAGTACTGAAATAAATCGACGGGAAAACAAAAACACAAGTGCTAAAAGAGTCACACAAGCAAAGACCGGAATAATGAACTTGTCTTCGGTCAACAGTGATGTGTTATCAGGAGAATTCAGTACATAAATGAGCCAGGAAAGAATCCCTGTGACGGATATGGCCAATGTCTTAATAAGGCTGTTAAATACTCCGGTAACTCCAATTAAAGGGCGAAATTCTTTTGGAAAAGGCAAAGTTCTTCCAGGCCACTCGCCCACCTTGCCTGGTGTGGCCAGTCCAGCAGCAAGTCCCAGGTAAATAGAGTGAAAGGCTGTTTTTAGTGTTATTTTTGTAATGGGTGAAACCAGGTAGCGCCATTTAAAGACCTCAAGCATCCAGTTCAAGGGCATAAAAAGAATTACAAGAATTAATGCGAGAAATTGATGCGATGACTTTTTTCCGCTTAAGAGATGCACATTCTCCCAATGTTCAAAGTGATACAGCTGATAAAGGAGGAATGCATAGGCGCCCAGAAGTACCAGCAGTTTACCCGATCGTTTTAAAATAGATACAGCCTGACTCAAGGCTTTCGGTTGACGATTGGTAGTGCGATGAGGCTGAGGAAGCCAACAAGTATGATCATCAGTGTCATGGATTCATGTGCCACCAATGCAAATGCCTGAGACTCTGATTCTCCTACACCGTAGAGTGTTAGCGCAGCAATGGTCATAATGTGCCAGGGACCAAAGCCTCCCTGAACGGGAGCAATCATGCCATAGCTGCCCATGATAAACACAAATAAACCAACAAAAGGGCCAAAATGTGATGTAAAATCAAAGGCAAAAAAGATTGTATAATTCATCAGAAAATAGCAGATCCAGATAAAAAATGAATGAAAGATAAAAGCCCATTTACGTTCCATGTTCTTAATTGAAGTCAAGCCCTTCCAGATGTTTCCAAGGATTTGTTTCACTCGCTTGTAGCCACTTGATCGTTTCATAAACAAATGACCAGCCACAAAAATAAGTATCAAACCCCCAATAACAGCAAACAGCCAGGGAGAGCTGATAAATGCGGCGAGGTTTTCTGACATTTCAGGATGTGCTTTGAAAAAATCAACAAATACCTGTACCTGAGTGAAGAAAGCAACCAGGGTGATTAGTAAAAGTACAACTACATCAATGGCCCGCTCAAACACCACAGTGCCTATCAGCGTTGAAACGGAAATTTTTTCATAGCGCGACAACACACTGCAACGCACAATCTCTCCCATACGAGGCAATGCCATGTTGGCCAGGTATCCAACCATGACAGATAAAAACGTGTTGGCAATGCCTGGATCATGACCAGTTGGCTTAATAAGTAATTTCCAACGTATGGTCCTGCTGATATGACTGATCAATCCTATCACAAGAGAAATAATCACCCAGGAATATTTGAAATCGTTCGAGAGAATTTCCTTGATCTCATTGACATCTGCATCCTTAAAAATAATCCATAAAAGAAATGCCCCAAGAGCCAGGAACACCAACACTTTTAGGATGTCTATTAACCTTTTTTTCAAAATGATACGCTTTCGTTAATATTGTAACTACCTTTGCTGTTGGTAAAGATAGGTCTGCACAAAAGTAAAAATTCTAAGAGTTTCAACAATTTTATTCCAGCGAAATGCAAAAAGTAAGGGCAAAAAAACAATTGGGTCAACATTTTCTCAAGGATGAAAGCATCGCGCTAAAGATCGTAGAAAGTTTGTCGGTGGATGAGAAGTCATCCCTGCTGGAAATTGGGCCGGGGATGGGTGTGTTAACAAAACATCTAATGACAAGGGATGCTTTTAAAGTGGTGGAGATTGATGGTGAATCTGTCTCTTTTCTGGAAACAAATTTTCCGGCACTTGAAGGGAAAATAATCCATGGCGACTTTTTAAAGCTTAACATCGAAGAGATGATGGAAGGTCATTTTACCATCATCGGAAATTTTCCTTACAATATTTCCAGTCAGATTTTTTTCAAAGTTTTGGAAGTGAGAGATCAGGTGGATGAAGTTGTAGGGATGTTGCAACGCGAGGTAGCCCAGCGTCTGGCGTCTCCTCCGGGGTCGAAGGTTTACGGAATATTGAGCGTTTTATTGCAGGCATATTACGACATTGAATATTTGTTTACAGTTTCTGAAACCGTGTTTGATCCGCCTCCAAAGGTGAAATCAGCAGTGATCCGTTTGAAAAGAAACAATGTGAAGCAACTGGATTGCAATGAACGTTTGTTTAAAACAATTGTAAAGCAATCCTTTAATCAACGTCGAAAAACTATCAGAAATTCAGTAAAAAGCTTGTTGCCAGAGAGTATGGATGTTTCAGCATACGAAATATTTGGAAAGCGTCCTGAGCAATTATCTGTAAATGATTTTGTATTTTTGACCCGGTTGTTGGATCAAAGTAAATAATATTAGCTGTTTAAAGGAGGAGTAAGGTGAATTTCGAACTTACAAAGGAATACATAGAAGACTTGAAGCTCATAATCCAGGAGGGTGATGAGAAGCGGGCGCTGGAAACCATAGAATCTTTGCATGCAGCAGACATTGCAGATATTTATGATGAGCTGAGCATCGATGAAGCCAAATTTCTTTACCTTTTGCTTGATCAGGAAAAGTCTGCAGATGTTCTGATGGAACTGAATGAAGATGATCGTCAGCGTTTCCTGAAAGTCCTGCCAAGTGAAGTGATTGCCAGACAGTTTATCGAAAAGATGGACTCGGATGACGCAGCAGACGTCATTGGAGAGATGGAGGATGATCGGAAGGAAGAAGTACTGTCTCACATCGATGATCTCGAACAGGCTGGTGACATTGTTGACCTTCTTCTTTATGATGAAGATACGGCCGGTGGGTTGATGGGCAAGGAGCTAATCACTGTTCAGGAAGAATGGAGTATGCAGACCTGTTTAAAGGAGATGCGTGCTCAGGCAGAAGAACTGGATGAGGTGTACTACATTTATGTGGTCAACGAGGATAAAATCCTTACGGGCGTGCTTCCACTGAAAAAAATGATTCTGAGTCCGTCTGTAAATAAGGTGAAACATGTGATGAAGAAAGACCTCATCAAGGTCAACACCGACATGGATCGTGAGGAAGTTGCACAGGTGATGGAAAAATACAATCTGGTTGCCATTCCCGTTGTCGACAGCATCGGACGTCTGCTTGGTCGAATTACAATTGATGATGTTGTTGATGTAATCCGTGAAGAAGCAGAGAAGGATTACCAGATGGCTTCAGGTATCATGCAGGATGTTGAAACATCGGATCGAATTGGTCGCTTAACACGTGCACGCATTCCCTGGCTGTTAATCGGCCTGATTGGGGGTGTTCTAAGTGCCCTGGTGATTACCGTCTTTGAAGGAAACATCCTTGAACATGCCGAACTGGCCCTGTTTATTCCATTGATTGCGGCAATGGGAGGAAACGTTGGGATACAATCATCTGCAATCATTGTTCAAGGCTTGGCAAGTGGCGCACATTCATTGGACTCAACATCACGGAAGTTATCGAAAGAACTTATCGTATCCCTCATTAATGCAACTATATTGTCAGTTTTGATTTTTACGTTTAACTTTTTATTCTTCAATAATTTACCGCTCACAATTACCGTAAGTCTGTCCTTGTTTATTGTTGTGGTCTTCGCGTCCTTCTTTGGGACCATTGTGCCCATTACACTCAATTCTCTCAACGTTGATCCTGCTTTGGCAACTGGTCCTTTTATTACCACAATGAATGATATTGTAGGCTTGCTTATTTATATGCAGATGAGCACCTATTTTTTCTAAGGCAGTAAAAGAATTACAAAACGTGCTAAAGTGAGAGCGCAAAGTGCTTTTCTACGGCCTTGTTAAGTGCATTTCTTGTAACGGGCTTGGATATAAAATCATTGCAGCCAGCATCCATGGCTTCCTGAATGTTCTCGTTAAGCGTATAGGCCGATTGCGCAATCACAACGACCTGGGAACTCAACTTTCTAATTTGCTTTGTGGCTTCCGTTCCATCCATAACTGGCATCCGAATGTCCATCAGTATAAGGTCGATGTCCTGGTGATTTTTGAAAATATCCACTGCGTCAAGGCCATTTACGGTAAATATCACTTCACTGGCAAAAGATTGTGCAAATGCATTTAATAAAACTTTAGATGCATAATCATCTTCTACAATTAAAACTTTAAGCTTTTTCATGCAATTAGACGAATGAGATTCATAAAACAAGGTAAAGATAATCAGAATTATAATAAATTGATGGTGTTTTTTAAGGATTCAAAGCTGATACTTACCCTGATAAAGAAAATAATTGGTCAAAAACCATTGTTCAAAGCAACAAAAGAGACATTTCAACTTATGATCGGATGGGCGATTCTGGAATGAAAAAGAATTACCTCGAGAATCAGTTTCAATGATAAGAGACGAAATTAAAATTAAGCAAGGCCGCTTAGCACTTAAATTCATGTCTAAAATTAATACAAAGCGTTTTCTTTGTTCTTCAAATGCAATGTATTAGGCATCAAATCACCCTGAATTAGTAGACGAAAAAAAACCACAAAAAATATTTGGAAATTTAGGGAAAGAATACTTACCTTTGCGCACCGTAATTCACAGGCGGATGTGGCGGAATTGGTAGACGCGCTAGACTTAGGATCTAGTGTCGAGAGGCGTGGGGGTTCGAGTCCCTTCATCCGTACTAATAGGTAAACCGCCTAAACTAACCGGTAGGAAGGTTTGGGCGGTTTTTTAGTGGATGCATCCTGAAAAAAAAATTAAAATTAATCGGCATCAAATGAACATTTCAGAAAAGAGAATCGACGACGTAAACGGTGTTATCACGGTAAGTATCGAAAAAGCAGATTATGCTGAAAATGTAAAAACGCAGTTAAAAGAGCATAGCAAGAAGGTATCAATGCCAGGATTCAGACCCGGTAAAGTGCCATTTTCGCTTGTGAACAAGATGTATGGCAAGTCTGTAATGCTTGATGAGGTGAACAAGCTTATGTCTGAACATCTGACAAAGTATCTTGAAGAAGCAGATTTCCAGGTACTGGGCGATCCTTTGCCAAGCGAAAGTCAACCGACACTTGATTTTGATAGTCAGGAAGATTTTGAGTTTGTATTCGATGTGGCAATCGCACCGGAGATAAATATTGCTTTAAGCAAGCGTGAGAAAATTAAATTCTACACGATCAAGGTTGAGGATTCAATGGTTGAAAAACAAATTGAGGCACATGCATCACGTTTTGGAGAGCACATACAAGTAGAGGAGGCCCTGGCAAATGATATGCTGAAGGGAAGCATCGTTCAACTGGATGCAGAAGGAAATGTGCTTGAAGGTGGAATTCAGGCAACGGATGTTGTTTTGACCCCTGAATACATGAAGGTGGATGAAATCAAAGATTCGTTTATTGGTGCCAAAGTTGGTGATGTAATCAGCTTTAATCCAAAAACTGCTTACGATAACGACACAGAGGTTGCTTCTATGTTGAAAGTAAAAAAAGAAGAAGTTGAAAATCTGGATTCTGAATTTTCATTAACAGTCAATGAAATAACCCGTTACGTGAATGCAGAGGTAAATCAGGATTTATTTGACAAAGTGTACGGAGAAGGTGCCGTAGCAAGTGAGGATGAATTCAGAACAAAAATTGCTGAAGAAATTCGCGCTGGATTTGTTAATAACAGTGATTATAAATTTCTGCTTGATGCAAAAGATAAGATGCTGAAGAAGGTAGAGGATGTTGTGATGCCGGAAGAATTTCTGAAGCGTTGGTTGATCATCACCAATAAAGACAATGAAAAATTAACGGAAGCGCAGATTGAGGCAGAGTTTCCTAAATTTATCGAAGATCTGAAATGGAACATCATCAAAGGTCACCTTTCAAAAGTGAACGACGTGAAAGTTGAAGAAGCAGACACGGTTGCATTCGCAAAAGATGTTGCTAGATCACAGTTTGCTCAATATGGCATGACCAATGTTCCGGACGAACATCTTGAGAATTATGCCAAAGAGTTGCTGAACAATCAAGAGCAGGGGCGCGGAATTATTGAGCGCGTTTTGGAAAATAAAATAATGGCAGTTGTGAAAGAAAGCGTCAAAGTTGAAGAGGAAGAAGTCACCCTTGAAGCGTTCAATAAGATGGTTCAGAACTAGTTCATTTAAGATATTTTATACAAAAAGGGTGATCGATTTATCGGCCACCCTTTATTTTTCTAATAAAGATAACTAACTTTGGGTTCGTTTAAAATTTTAAAAGATGAATATTAAAGACGATTTTAGGAAGTATGCAACCGGTCATTTAGGTATGAATGGCCTGGCGTTGGATAAATACAATGATATTACCAGTAGTTATATTTCGCCAACCATCATTGAAGAGCGTCAACTGAATATTGCATCAATGGATGTTTTTTCGCGTTTGATGATGGACCGAATAATCTTTTTAGGCTTACCAATTGACGATTATGTTGCCAATGTGATTCAGGCACAATTGTTATACCTGGAGTCGGCTGATCCAAGCAAGGATATCTCAATTTATCTGAACTCTCCAGGAGGATCGGTTTATGCAGGTTTGGGAATTTATGACACCATGCAGTATGTAAGGCCCGATGTGGCAACAATTTGCACTGGGATGGCAGCCTCGATGGGTGCTGTATTGCTGACAGCAGGAGAGAAAGGAAAACGAACTGCCTTAAAACATTCAAGAATCATGATACACCAACCAATGGGTGGTGCCCAGGGGCAGGCGTCGGACATTGAAATCACAGCGCGTGAGATTATGAAACTTAAAAAAGAACTTTATTCAATCATTGCTGACCATTCAGGAAATGCATACGAGAAGATTGAAGCGGATTCTGACCGTGACTACTGGATGACAGCTGAAGAGGCCAAAGAATATGGCATGATCGATGAAGTATTAATTAGAAATAAGAACGACTAATCATAAGTTTGTTATGAGTGCAGATAAGTGTTCGTTTTGTGGAAGGGATAGAAAAGAGGTTAACCTGTTGGTAGCCGGAATAAGCGGTCATATATGCGATTCGTGTATTGGACATGCTGCGGATATTATCAGGGAAGAAGAAAAACATTCCGATCATCTTGATCTGGCAATGGAAAATTTGCCAAAGCCTGCTGAGATAAAGAATTTTCTTGATGATTATGTGATTGGACAGGATGAGGCAAAGAAATACCTTTCGGTTGCTGTATACAATCATTACAAACGTCTGATGCAAAGTCATGAAAATGATGTGGAGATTGAAAAATCAAACATTGTAATGGTGGGCCCAACAGGTACAGGTAAAACCTTGTTGGCAAAAACGATTGCAAAGCTTCTGCACGTTCCGTTTACAATCGTTGACGCCACTGTTCTTACTGAAGCCGGTTACGTTGGGGAAGACATTGAGAGTATACTAACACGTTTACTTCAGGTGGCAGATTACAATGTGCCTTTGGCAGAAAAGGGAATTGTCTTTATTGACGAGATAGATAAAATAGCACGGAAGAGTGATAATCCATCCATTACACGTGATGTAAGTGGGGAAGGAGTTCAGCAGGGATTGTTGAAGTTGCTCGAAGGAACGGTGGTGAATGTGCCCCCACAGGGAGGGCGAAAGCATCCCGATCAGAAAATGATTGCCGTGGACACAAAAAACATCCTCTTCGTTTGTGGTGGTGCATTTGACGGAATCGAACGAAAAATTGGAAATCGTTTAAATACACAGGCTGTTGGCTATGGTGCGCTGATGGAGCATGACAGCATCGATCGGGAAAATTTACTTCAATACATCGCACCTCAGGATTTAAAAGCTTTTGGACTGATCCCGGAAATTATAGGCCGTTTGCCCGTTCTTACTTATCTGGGACCTCTGGATCGCACAGCACTTCGCAGGATATTAACAGAACCGAAAAATGCAATCAGCAAACAATACGAAAAGCTGTTTGAAATGGATGGCGTTAAACTGACATTTAGCTCTGAGGCTCTGGAATATATTGTAGACAAGGCTGTGGAGTTTAAATTGGGTGCCAGAGGACTGCGGTCCATTACCGAAAGTATCATGATGGATGCCATGTTTACGGCGCCTACAGATGGCAAAAAAACACTTAAAGTAAGCCTTGCAATGGCCAGGAAAAAGTTGGACGCCATAAGTCGTCACAGATTGAAGGTGGCTTGATGGAAGAATGACGAAAATGAGCATTAATAGTCTGAATTACAGATTGTTAATGCCTGTTTTCAGTCGGTTCCGGAACCTGTTTTTGCTATTGCATATTCCATCATATTTTATAACTTTGTTTACCGAGGAGTTTTATTCGGTATAAGTTTTGATTCTATGGCTTTTTACGGAGATTTACACGACGCTTTAAAAAAGCACTTTGGATTTTCATCTTTTAAGGGAAATCAGGAAGCGATTATTAAAAATGTGATGGATGGGAATGATACCTTTGTGTTGATGCCAACAGGAGGTGGAAAATCACTTTGTTATCAATTACCAGCTTTATTATTGGAGGGAACAGCAATTATTATTTCACCGCTGATAGCCCTTATGAAGAATCAGGTGGATGCCATGCGGAACTTCAGCGAAGAAGACGGCGTGGCACATTTCCTCAATTCATCCCTCACAAAAAGTGCCATTGAAGTGGTTAAGCGTGATGTGAGTTCAGGAAAAACAAAGCTGCTTTATGTGGCTCCGGAATCCCTTACAAAAGAGGATAATATTCAATTCCTCAACCAAAATCAAATCTCATTTTATGCCATTGATGAGGCACACTGTATTTCCGAGTGGGGGCACGATTTTCGCCCTGAATACCGCCGGATCAGACCCATCATTTCTCAAATTGGAGAAGCGCCTATCATTGCACTGACTGCAACGGCAACACCAAAAGTTCAGCACGATATTCAGAAAAATCTCACCATGCTGGAAGCTACGGTATATAAATCGTCATTCAACAGACCGAATCTATATTACGAAGTACGGCCAAAGGTAAAGGCTGAGAAAGGAATCATTCAGTTTATTAAAAACCATAGTGGAAAATCCGGTATTATTTATTGTCTCAGTAGAAAGAAGGTAGAGGAACTGGCAGCCACACTTCAGGTTAATGGGATTAATGCACTGGCTTATCACGCGGGGATGGATGCCTCAACCCGTTCCGGAAATCAGGATAAATTTCTAATGGAAGAGGTGGACGTTATTGTAGCAACAATTGCATTTGGCATGGGCATCGATAAACCTGATGTGCGATTTGTTATTCACTACGATATTCCCAAAAGCCTTGAAGGGTATTACCAGGAGACGGGTCGCGCAGGACGCGACGGTGGTGAAGGAATTTGCCTGACCTTTTACAGTCACAAAGACATACAGAAACTGGAGAAATTCATGCAGGGAAAACCGGTGGCAGAGCAGGAAATTGGAAAGCAGTTACTGCTGGAAACATCTGCATATGCTGAATCATCGGTATGCAGGCGGAAATTATTGCTTCACTATTTTGGAGAAGAATATACAGAAGAGAATTGCCATACATGTGACAATTGTAACCACCCTAAAAAACAATTTGACGGGAAGGGCCATCTCATAACGATTCTTAAGGCTGTTAAAAAGCTCAAGGAGCGATTTAAAGCAGATCACGTTGTAAATGTTCTGGTTGGAAAGGATGACGCAGCAGTGAAGTCTTATTTGCATGATAAGACCGACATCTTTGGTTCTCAGAAATCGGTGGATCCAAGACTTTTGGGCGCAGTCATTCGTCAGGGTTTGATCGCCGGGATCCTTGACAAGGAAATTGAGAATTATGGTTTGCTGAAGATTACACCAAAGGGGCATGAATTCTTGAAGCACCCCCATGAGTTCATGATGGTAGAAGATCATGATTATGAGGAGGATGATGATTCGCCAGGATCAGCAGGTGGAACATCGGTTCTGGATCCTGTGCTATTCTCAATGTTGAAAGATTTGCGCAAACGTATGGGCAAGAAACTGGGCTTGCCTCCATTTGTGATTTTTCAGGACCCATCACTGGAAGCAATGGCTTCAAATTATCCCATTACCGTTGAGGAACTGCAGAACATGCCTGGTGTTGGCCAGGGAAAAGCAAAGCGTTTTGGCGTGGAATTTGTTCAGTTGATAAAAGCCCATGTTGAAGAAAACAACATCGATCGCCCTGAGGATTTAGTGGTACGCTCGGTGGCAAACAAAAGTAAACTTAAGGTATATCTCATCACCAGCATCGATCGCAAAATGCCGCTTGACGACATTGCAGATGCCAAGGGATTAACAATGCCCCAACTGCTGGATGAACTGGAGTCAATCGTTTATTCAGGCACGAAACTCAATATTGATTATTATCTTGATGAGGTGATGGATGAAGATCACATTGAAGATGTGTTTCTCTATTTTAAAGAAGACGCAGAAACAGATGATCTTACTGCAGCTGTTGAAGAACTTGGTGAAGAACATTACGGCGTTGATGAAATCCGGATGGTGCGTCTAAAGTTTTTGTCAGAAATGGGGAATTAATAAACACATCAGTGAAAAAAGCGGGTTCATCTGATCGTCGCTTTCACCCATTTATTTTCCGTTGTCGTTTTGTTTTGAATGTTAGAGGTGGTCTAGTATAAAGCGTGTGGCTCCGGTGTTAGATGCAACATAGTCACCGGCATATTTCCCTGATTTCATACATTCCTTAGGATTCGTTAAAAGGTGATTCAAACAAGCATTAAATTCTTTTTCATTAGAGATGGTAAATGCTCCTCCGCATTCGATTAACTGAACAGCTTCCCTGAATTTCTTATAGTTAGGACCAAATATGACAGGCATACCGTAGGTTGCAGCCTCAAGTGTGTTATGAATGCCAACACCAAATCCGCCACCAATGTACCCGATATCGCCATACTGATAAAGGGAGGATAAAATTCCGATTGTATCAACGATCAGAACCCTTTTATCATCAAAATGTGTTGTCCTTTCATCAAGTTCACTGAAAACTGAAAAGGGAACAGTTAGTTTCGATTGAATGGCTTCGATGTGTGATTTATGTACCTCATGGGGAGCGATTATAAATTTAACATCCTCTTTCGCTTGATTAATAAAGTTGCAGAGAATCGCTTCATCAGCAGGCCAGCTGCTTCCTGCAATGAGTAAGTTCGAATCCCCCTTAAAAGATTCAGCCAGGAGAATAGAACGCTTTTGTCGTACGATGTCCGCCACCCGGTCGAAACGGGTATCTCCAGCAATGCTTACTTTGGTTATCCCATTGCTGTTCAATAGCTTTTGGGATGCCCCATCCTGAACAAACATCCAGGTAAAGGAATCCAGGATTTTTCGAAACCAGCTTCCATACCATTTAAAGAACACCTGATTTTCTCTGAAAATCGCTGATATCAAGTACGTGGGAATGTTATTTGATTGTAGGGTTTTGAGAAAGAAGTGCCAGTATTCGTATTTCACAAAAAATACTTTTTCGGGTTTGAAAAGGTCTATAAAAATAGTCGCATTCCGGCGTGTGTCAAATGGCATGTAACAAACCACATCTGCACCCTCATAATTTTTACGGATTTCATAGCCCGAAGGTGAAAAAAAACTGAGCACAATTTTATGATTCTTGAATTTCCGTTTGGCTGATTCGATAAGGGGGCGTCCCTGTTCAAATTCACCTAAAGAACTGCAGTGGAACCAAATGTATTTTGAGGCAGGATCAATTTGTACTTTTAATTTTTGAACCCAGTTCTTTCTGCCCGAAAGCATTCGTTTTGCCTTCTGATTGAATGGTGAAGCGAGATAAAGCGCCAAAATGTATAAGCGGATGCCTAAAGAATATAATGCAGTCATTTATTGTAATAATAATGCGATAATAACGCCCAAATAATTACCCACAGCATAACCAAGTATGCCAACGGTTATACCTGGAATCAATAACTCCCTGTTTTTAAGCGATCCTGCAATGACCGGCACAAAAGGAGGAGAGCAAATCATTGCAGTGGATGTGATCATCATTGTGTCTGCATCTACCTTGAATAGCTTCGACAGGAACAAATGGAGTGCGAAGGTAACAAACAATACAAATATTACATAGCCAAACAGCGTATTGTCAAGTTGAATGATCTCTAAGAAATTTGCCCGGGAAGCAATGGTCAGAGAAAATACGTGAATAAAGTACATGCCTACATTATAACCACTGCCTAATCTCTGTGTGAATTTTAAAAATGAAAAAGCAATTCCCAGGCTTGTAATCAGCAGAATAATCACAATCATCTGATAGTCCTCGTGGAACAACAGCCCCACACCTGCGCCCACCCCTGCGATGAGAATCCCCAATCCCAGGAAGATGGCATTGTTCTTAAAGTTGAAATCATTAAACCATGCTCTAAAGGAGGTGTGTTGTTGATTTAGAGGAATGTCTTCAATAAATGTTTTGTCTGTTGACAGATACTTCGGGAGAAACCGGCGAAACCAGGTTTTACCAAATGAGAGTAAAAATAAAAGATAGATTGCACCAAGCGCGGTGTCGAAGGTATGAACACCAATGTAAATAGAATCAGACACGTCAAGGGACATTTTTAAAGACGCAAGATTTGGGGTCCCGCCGGTGTATAACCCCACCAGCATTCCGCTCACTTTTGCACCTTCTTCAACACTGTTCCCGAACAAATAGTAGCCAGAAAAAACTGTAATTAAAAGCGCAGCCGTTGCTGCCAGCATAGAGATACTCGTTACACCGGCAAGGCTTTTTAAGTTGCCCGCTTTTGTTTCAAATAACAATATAGGTATGGCTATAAGAATTGAGATATTTACAATGTTGTCCATCAGATTGAAATATGATGAATTAATCATTGGTGTATGACCTACAATGAGCCCAACGGCATAGCAAAGCAGAACGGTTCCCAGTTTTTGAAGGATTTTAAAACGTTGCGTTAAGTAGGAAATAATTAAGGGTACAATCAGAAAAAATACAAGAAGAAGTATTGGCATGCCTTTTATATTTAAGGAGTCAGTGTCTTTAAAGTGTTATTGGTATTTCACAAAGATGTAAAAAATCCTTGTAATAAAGCCTGCTTTCCAACATTCTCCTCATGATTTAATTGTCAGTGAAGCCGCGTTTTGTTAATTTTGAACTTGAATTAAGATGACGAAGAATGCAAAGACTTTCGCTACAACAAAAGCTACAGCAAAAACTATCACCCTTGCAAATACAGGTGATAAAGTTACTGGAGGTGCCTTCGATGGAGCTGGAGCAGCGAATCAAAAAAGAGCTGGAGGAAAACCCTGCTCTGGATGAGGGGCGTGAGGAGACGGAAATGATGGACCAGGAGCCCGAAGCAGACCCCGGTGATGATTTTTCTCTGGACGAATATCAGGATACAGACGATATCCCCAGTTATCGGTTAAGGGCTCAGAATTATTCAAAAAATGATAAAACAAATGATATTCCTTTTTCAGTCGGTACAACCTTTCACGAGTTTCTAATAAATCAAATGGGTGAGGTTCAGGTGCCTGAAGAAAGCCGGAGCCTTGTGGAGTATGTCATCGGAAACATCGATGAGGATGGTTATATCCGGCGTGAGATTGAAGCCATGGTGGATGATCTTGCATTTATGCAGAATATTTTGGTCAGTGACGAAAAGATGGAAGAGATGCTGCAACTGGTGCAGAAATTTGATCCTCCCGGCGTGGCCGCAAGAGACCTGCGTGAATGCCTGTTGCTTCAAATCCGGCGCAAGGACCATCAGAAGGAGGCTGTTATTCGCGCAGAGGAGGTTCTGGAGAATTATTTTGAGGAGTTTACACGGAAGCATTTTGATAAGATTTTAAAACGGAGTGGCTGGACTGACGACGAATTCCGGGACGCACTGGATGAGATTCAAAAACTAAATCCAAAACCTGGAAGTTCATACAACAATAGCTTGAGTAAAACAGTGCAGCAAATTGTGCCTGATTTTATTCTGGAGGAGATTGATGGCAATCAGATCCTGTCGATGAATAACAGAAATGTTCCTGATTTGCGGGTGAGTCATGCGTATTCCGAAATGTTGGAGACATATTCATCTTCTAAGAAACAGAACAACAGTGCTCAGAAAGAGGCAGCACTCTTTGTAAAACAGAAGCTTGATTCGGCCAGATGGTTTATCGAAGCAATCAAGCAGAGAAACGACACATTGATGACGACCATGCAATCCATCATCGATTTGCAACGGGATTATTTTATAGATGGCGACGAAACACTCTTGAAACCAATGCACCTGAAAGACGTGGCTGAAAAGACAGGCTACGATATTTCAACAATTTCAAGGGTGAGCAATAGCAAATACATACAAACCCATTTTGGTATTTTTTCTTTGAAGTCTTTTTTCTCTGATGGCATGGCAACGGAGTCGGGAGAAGAAGTGTCCACCAAAGAAATTAAGAAAATTCTTGAAGAGGCCATTGTTGCTGAGTCAAAACGGAAACCTCTAACGGATGAGAAACTGACCCTGCTTTTAAAGAAAAAAGGGTATTTAATTGCCCGACGAACAGTGGCAAAATACCGAGAACAACTTGGGATTCCAGTGGCACGATTAAGAAAAGAAATGTAACATGGCAAAAACGCTCGCAAACACCTTATCCCTGCTCTTTCATCCATTGTTCATGCCTTCCTATGGGATCATTCTGATGATAAACTATGGGAATTATTTTTCGTTTTTACCTTCCGATTATAAATGGTTTATTTATGCCATTGTGTGGGTATTCACTCTGGGTTTTCCTTTGCTGATGATCTTTATGTATAAAAAACTGGGCAGAATTTCGTCCTTTAACATGCCACTGCATAAAGAGCGGGTGATGCCCATGGCCATGGTGCTTCTGTCTTATGTGGCGGCCATATTTCTGTTGTATAAATTGCGTGTGCCAACTGTAATTCTCAACTACTTTATTGGAAGTGCAGCTGTCCTGCTGGTTTTAGCGCTTGTATCCTACTGGTGGAAAATCAGTGCGCACATGGCAGGGGTCGGTGGTTTTATTGCAGCATCAATCGTATTGGGCTTGTATCTGAAATTAAATACTTCTTTTATGGTTGTACTGTTCTTTCTTATCGCCGGATATGTTGGATGGTCACGTTTATACCTACAGGCGCATTCAAACATGCAACTGCTGGCAGGATTCTTAACCGGTTTTTTGATTATTATACTTTTCAGTATTGGGATTGTTTGATGGTGAAAATCACATTGTTGCTTCCATTTGTTAAAAAAAAGCGTATCTCCATAGAAATTTCCTTTGACCCTTTCCTTTGGTCCAATTTCGTTTCGGTGCAAAAAAAAGAGGCTAAACCAGTGGTTTAACCTCTCGATGATGTATATAATCTAATATTTTAATGCTCCACAAAGCGATAACCTACACCTTTGATTGTTTTAATGTAATCATCTCCGATTTTTTCACGCAGCTTGCGAATATGAACGTCGATGGTTCGGTCTCCCACAACAATTTTATTTCCCCATACGGTTCTGTAAATTTCTTCACGGGTAAATACCTTTTCAGTTTTTGATGCAAGTAACATCAGCAACTCAAATTCTTTTTTTGGAAGCACCAGCTCTGTGCCATCATTTATAACCAGATAACGTTCTCTATCGATGGTGATATTTCCAATTTCAAGTTTTGTTAAAGGAGAACTCTCATTTTCCGAGTTGTGATGTCTTTTTAATAATGCTTTAACTTTGCTTTTTAGAACTTTTGGCTTGATTGGTTTTGTGATGTAATCATCAGCACCAGCATCGAAGCCCGCTACCTGAGAGTAATCCTCTCCCCTGGCCGTAAAGAATGCCACGATTGTGTCATCCAGTTCTGGCGTTCGACGCATTTCCTCACATGTTTCAATTCCGTCCATTTCAGGCATCATCACATCCAAGATAACAAGGTGAGGAATCTCTCGTTTTGATATGGCAACAGCTTCAACGCCATTGTTCGCCATAAAAACCTGATATCCTTCTTTTATTAGGTTGTATTTTAGAAATTCCAGGATATCTGGTTCATCATCAACAAGTAGTACTTTAAAATCTTTTTCGTTCATCGTCATTGAATTTGGTGCTAATTTAATGATTTTTTTCAATACTTGTTAAATTTTTATTAATTATTTTAGGATCTGCGTGTAAATACAATCCGTTTGTTAAGGAATTTATTGATTTCTAAAATTAAAATTGCTTGCTATCTTTGTGGCTCAAATAAATCAGAAGATGAATTTCATTGAAGAATTGACATGGCGTGGCATGATCCACGATGTGATGCCTGGAACGGAAGAGCTGTTACAGAAAGAGATGACCTGTGCCTATGTGGGAATTGATCCTACAGCGGACTCGCTGCACATCGGTCATTTGGTTGGCGTGATGATGTTAAAGCACTTTCAGCGTGCCGGACACAAACCCATCGCCTTGATAGGAGGTGCAACGGGAATGATTGGTGATCCATCAGGCAAATCACAGGAACGCAACCTTTTGGATGAAAAAACGTTACGGCATAATCAAACATGTTTGCAAAAACAGTTGGAGCGCTTTCTGGACTTTAAGTCCGATGCCGATAACGCTGCAGAGCTGGTGAACAACTATGACTGGATGAAAAGGTTTACTTTTCTGGATTTTATTCGAGATGTGGGTAAGCATATCACAGTAAATTATATGATGAGCAAAGATTCTGTTAAGAAACGTTTAAGTTCAGAATCAAAACAAGGAATGTCGTTTACAGAATTTACATATCAGCTGGTACAAGGGAATGATTTCCTGCATTTGTACCGAGAAAAGAATTGTAAACTTCAGATGGGAGGTTCTGATCAGTGGGGTAATATCACCACGGGATCAGAGTTGGTACGTCGGATCGAGGGTGAAAGCGTTTATGCTTTAACATGTCCGCTTATTACAAAGGCAGATGGGACTAAATTTGGTAAAACGGAAAGTGGGAATGTATGGCTTGACTCAAAATTAACGTCTCCGTATAAATTTTACCAGTTTTGGCTGAATACCTCTGATGTGGATGCCGAGAAATACATTAAAATCTTTACCCTGTTGAGTAAAGAAGAGGTGGCCGCGCTGGTTGCAGAGCATGCAGAAGCACCGCATGCCCGTGCCTTACAGAAGCGACTTGCAAAAGAGATTACCTGTATGGTTCATTCTGAATCGGAATTTGAAGCTGCTGTGGAGGCATCTCTTATCTTGTTTGGAAGAGGAACAACTGATTCATTAAAGAAGCTGGATGAAGACACATTCCTTTCTGTTTTTGAAGGGGTTCCAACTTTTTCAGTATCCAAATCAGAATTGAAAAATCCAGTGGCAGTGATGGATTTATTAACAGATATGGCGACTGTATTTCCGTCCAAAGGAGAGTTGCGCAGAACCATTACTGGCGGAGGCTTGAGCATAAATAAAGAGAAGGTTTCTCAGATTGATGCAACACTGGGGCTTGACGCTTTGTTAAATGACAAGTATCTTTTGGTTCAAAAGGGGAAGAAGAATTATTACATTTTATGCGCAGAATAGCGTTCAAAGATACAACCTTTCAAAAAGCCCGCTTTTCAGCGGGTTTTTTGTTAAAAGTTAATTCAAGATCAATGGGAGCAATCTTCTTGTTGTTGCTAACAATTCGGTAAAAATAGCAATGAAGTGTTAATTTTTTAGCGCAAAATCCAGACATATGCTCAGGAGTAAAGAAAACATTAACGGAATCAGACTATCAGGAGGATCTGATTCTGAAAGATCCTGGAGAATCCACTGAACTGGTAGATCAGATTTATTTTGATGAAGTTTTTAAATACTGCTTTAGCGAGTTCAATTGAAATGAAGGCTTTTGGTGAATAATACCTTAAGTGTTTGAATGATTGTTTGAGTAAATAACAAAAAAAAACCGCTTTAAGCGGTTTTTAATATTCATCTTCGTTAAAGAAAAAGTCATCTTTGCTTGGATAATCAGGCCAAATGTCTTCCATGGTTTCGTACAATTCACCCTCATCTTCTATTTCCTGAAGATTTTCCATGACCTCCAGCGGGGCACCAGATCGAATGGCAAAGTCTATCAACTCTTCTTTCGTAGCAGGCCACGGTGCGTCTTCAAGTTTTGTGGCCAATTCTAATGTCCAGTACATAGTATACAGTTTAGATTATTATTCTATTCTACTTTGGCGCAAAAGTAAAATAAAAAATGAAAAAATCAAGACGGAAGCCAAGGAATTTCTTCACAATCGTTTTTTATTGATACTTTTCGGGAAAGAACAAACAAATAGTCAGATAGTCGGTTGAAAAACAAAAGGACCCTGGGATCAAGTTCCGTTGTTTCCATAAGCCTAACAATCAGTCTTTCAGCTCTTCGACAAACTGTGCGTGCCATATGGCATGCTGAAACCTGCGGATCACCGCCTGGAAGAACAAAGGTCTGGAGGGGTGGGAGCGCTGCATCTAATTTGTCAATTTCTTTTTCAATTGCAGCAATGTCAGCATCCGTGATGGTTGTATTCTTTTTTAGTTTACTCACGCTTTGATCGGTTGCCAGATAGCCTCCTGCAACAAATAATTTTCCCTGAACAAAGATTAAAAATGCCTTGTCATCCGCATCCAGAGGGAATGAACGTATCATGCCTATGATACTATTGCATTCATCTACCGTTCCATACGCATCCAGTCGATCGTCGCCTTTTGAAACCCTTGTTCCGCCAATGAGTGATGTTTTCCCTTTATCTCCTGTCTTTGTATATATATTGCTCTTCATCCTTGTTATGCTCAATTGTCATTAATTACTACTTGTTGTTGTGATCAGGTTCTGATGTTTTCATTCTTTACATCGTATTCCACATGACCATCCAGCAAGCGTACGATGCGATGTGCATATTGCGCAATGTCGTCTTCATGTGTTACCAAAACAATGGTATTGCCCTGGGCATGTATTTTCCCAAATAACTTCATGATATCATAAGAGGTTTTGGAGTCCAGGTTTCCGGTTGGCTCATCTGCAAGAATAATTGCAGGATTATTGATCAGTGCCCTGGCCACAGCAACACGCTGTCGCTGACCTCCTGACATTTCGTTGGGTTTGTGGTCAATTCGATCTCCTAAACCAACATTCTCCAGGGCTTCTTTTGCCCTTCGTTGACGTTCAACCTTTCCAACGCCTGCATACAACAGCGGCAAAACAACATTCTCCATTGCATTGTAACGGGTTAGCAGATTAAAGGTCTGAAAAACAAAACCAATTTCCTTGTTTCGGATGGCTGCCAGTTTTTCGTCTTCCAGCTGACTTACATCATGGTTGTTTAATATGTATTTTCCTGCAGAAGGTGTATCCAGACATCCGGTAATGTTCATCAGGGTTGATTTTCCCGAGCCGGAAGGACCCATGATTGCAACATAGTCCCCTTTTTTTATTTCGAGTGATATGCCTGCAAGGGCATCAACTGTTTGATTCCCTACATGATATGTCTTCTTAAGATCTTTAAATTCGATGATGTTTTCAGCCATGGTCAGATTTTAAAAACTCAAATTTAGAATATTCATTTTTGTAAACAGCTTTATTTAAGAATTTTTATTTGTCTGGAGTGTCTCATTGAAATAATATTGAATTTCTTACATTTGGTAAAATAAAATATTTTAAGATGCGTTTCCTGGGAAATTTAATCTGGTTGATTTTTGGTGGATTGCTTATTGCCATTGAATATGTTGTGGCCAGTCTTGCTTTGATGGTAACCATTGTAGGTATACCATTTGGGCTTCAGACCCTAAAGCTGGCCGTACTTGCACTATGGCCTTTTGGTGTAAAAATTAAAGAAAGCAGAGCATCAGGAGGTTGCCTGGCTGCACTAATGAACATCATCTGGATATTAATCGGAGGCATCTGGATCAGCTTGACACATCTTTGTTTTGCTGTATTACTCGCAGTTACAATCATCGGTTTGCCATGGGCAAAACAACATCTGAAACTTGCACATGTTGCCTTTTTGCCATTTGGACACAGG
>JBFHER010000001.1:0-81301 GCA_041584055.1 Bacteroidales bacterium | reverse complement strand
CGTTTTCTTTTCTCCTTTCTCCAGCGCAACCCGCTCGAACTTACGTAATTGTTTTATTGCCATCCATTTATCCGATTCAACGTCCTTAATGTAAAGTTGCACAACTTCTTCACCATCCAATTTTCCACTATTTTCAACTTGTACTGATACGGTAATTTCATCATCGCTGTGAACTGATGTTTTATCAATTTTCAGATTTGAGTATTCAAATGTTGTATAACTCAGTCCATGTCCAAAAGGGTACAGCGCATCACCAGTATAATACCGATAAGTAAAACCTTTTCCGGCACGCATGTTATAGTCCTTAAAATCTGCTAATTCATCGGTTGATGGATAAAATGTAATGGGCAAACGACCTGCGGGGTTGTAATCACCAAACAACACATCAGCCACGGCATCACCGCCTCTTTGACCCGGATACCAGGCCATTAGAATTGCATTTAAATCTTCTTCAAGACCATCAAACGCCATGGCACTGCCAGACATTAGAACGAAAACCACTGGCGTTCCGGTTTCCTTCATTGCTTTTAGAGCCTTCATTTGCGTTTGGGGAAGTTCTATCTTAGTACGATCACCACGATAAAAGCCATCAATATTGTCACGTCCTCTCATTTCTTCGCCTTCCCATGTGGCGTCTAAACCACCTACAAATATGGCCACATCTGCCTTTTTAACCTCTGCTAAGGTTTCTTTAGACAGTACGGTAGGATCAACTGTATTTTTCGCAAGATGTGCTGGAGTTTCCCATATAAGTTTCACCTCTGCATCAGCAGTATTATCGTAATAATCAACTTTAATGGCATAGAATTGTCCCTTTTCCAGTTGTACCTCTCCCAGAAAGGGCGTCAAACCATGATTATGCCAGCCATCGGCAATTTTTTTACCATCAATCCAAAGGCGACATCCATCATCTGAAGCAACTCCCAGTTTATATGTCCCTGACATTGGGGCCTGTAATTTTCCGGTCCAACTGATGGAAAAGTGATCATTCTGAATCGCTTTATCAGCAGTAATAATCCCCTGAGCAACTTCAGTAGATGTTGGTGATTCTGTCTTGCTCCATTTGAATTTTACTTGAGGATCTATTCTTATAAAATCGGCTTCGCCTTCCAGGTTCATGTTATTGAAATAATGTCCGGTTAAACCTTCTACCGTTTTCCCTTTCTCATCAACAGTAGTTATGTACTTTGCATCAATCATCGGAAAATCTTTTTCAGAAATGTCGTAAATCACCATGGGCACGCCATCGTTATACGTGATCGCAACATCACTACCAACCGCTTTTCTGATACCATCGATCACGGTAACAGGGTTGGATGCTGTTCCAAAGTAATTGCCTCTTAACGCATTTGTACTATTGGCATTGGGTCCAACCACAGCGATTCTTTTTAGCTTATTCTTTTTCAAGGGAAGGATTCCATCGTTCTTCAACAAAGTCATCGACTTTTGTGCCATGGCCAGAGCCATTTCATCATGTGGTTTACTGTCATTAACCGCCATGGGAATATTTGCGTAAGGTACCATCTCTGCCGGATCGAACATTCCTAATTTCATTTTTGCCAGTACCAGACGATAGACCGACAAATCGATTTCACCTTCATCGATCAGGCCCAATTCAACGGCATTCTTCAAATACTTTTGGTAGACAGACCCACAGTTTAAATCACAGCCTTTGCGAACACCAATTGCTGCAGCTTCTTCGGGTGTATTCACAATTTTATGAAAAGCATGAATATCTCTTATCGCACCACAATCGGACACTACATAACCTTCGAAATTCCATTTATTTCGCAAGATATCTTCAAGCAATAACCAACTTGCGCTTGCTGATTCTCCATCTACCCGATTGTAAGCCCCCATGATCGAATATGCTTTTGCATCCACAATCAGATCTTCAAATGCTGGCAAATATGTTTCCCACAAATCGCGCGTATTGGGTGTCACATTAAAGGTGTGCCTATCCGGTTCCGGACCATTGTGCACGGCAAAGTGCTTGGCCGTCGCCACCAGTTTCATGTATTTGGGATCTTCTCCCTGTAAGCCTTTAACAAACTGAATGCCCATTTGTCCGGTAAGGTAAGGGTCTTCGCCATATGTTTCGTGACCACGCCCCCAACGCGGATCTCTGAATATATTGATATTTGGCGACCAAAAAGTCAAACCATAGTATCTATTGAAATTCCCTTTACGAACGGCATCGTGATGTTTTGCACGTGCTTCATCGCTAATCACATCGGCCACTTTCTTCATCATGTTGGTATCAAAGGTCGCAGCCATTCCAATGGCCTGAGGAAACATAGTAGCTTCTCCAGACCGTGCCACACCATGCAGGCATTCATTCCACCAGTTGTATTCCGGCACACCTAAACGTGGAATTCCAGGTGCGTGATCTCCTAACTCTGCAATCTTTTCATCCAGGGTCATTTGCATGACAAGATCTGCTGCCCTGGTTTCAAAGTCCAGCGATGTATCCTGAAACTTATGTGTTTGATTCGTCTGTGCGTGAGTAGAAACGGAAAAAATGAATGCCACTGAAATGGTGATAAATAAGGCGTATCTCATAATTGTTTAATATTTATTCTTTTATAAATTTATTCGTAACGATCTTGTTTCCATCCTTAATATGAACCAGATAGACCCCTGGTAATAAACCACTAACATCAATTGAATTGTAAGTCGAATCAAATTGAGCAGATGTGATTTTTGTACCCGTAAGATCAAAGATATTAATAATTGCTGACACTGTTTCAATGTTTTTTATATACAAAGTATGATTTGCAGGGTTAGGATACGATTGAATACCTTTAACCTTATGTTTTAGCTCTATTGTTGAAGACAATCATCAAGATACAATTTTAAATCACTGATTGAATTTACACTTAGGAATCGGAATAATCCAGTGAGTGAAATGAAAACGCAAGCACCAATGCTAGAGAAACTTTAGTACGTTCATTTTTACTACAATACTATTTATTAGACACTCATGTTAATAAACATACTCTTGAACGTCATATTCCATGATCTCCTTATAATTCATTCCTTTTTTTACGCCATAGAGATTTATTTCCGTAGGTTTGTGTGCCACAGGTTTTAACTGCGGTTGAATGTCTGCTGACGATGCAAGAACAATTTCCTGTCCTTTATTCAATGCAATTTCAAACTCGCCCTCCGCTATTTTTTTCACGGTTACTTTTTCACTTCCTCCAATTTGAATTGCAGACTTCCAACCCGGCACTTTAAGAACACAGGGTTCGCCAGCCTCGCTTTTGATGGCTACCCATTTGGTTTGACGATTGCTACGTGCTGCACTGACCAAAAAACCACCTTGTGCCCGCAACTTATCGAAGGATGCCTCTTCCCATACATCGGGAACAGCAGGAAATACTCTGATTTTATTACCCCAGCTTTGTAAAAAGAATTCCATGATAGATGAAGCGGCGCTTAGTGGCGTTTCAATGACGGGATTTTTCCCCCAACCTTCCATATAAAAAGTATTGGGTAACAACACGGCACTGCCTTTGCCAATTTGTTTTGTTAGAAAATGGTGCAAGATCGGGTATGCATCGTTTCCACGGCCCAGGGCATTATACAATGAAGCCGCTCCCGTGTATGAATAGCCTGCCAAACCTTTCCCCCCTTCTATTTTATGCCAGTGCACCACCGATTTATCAACAAGCGCGCGATCGTCCGGCGCGTCAGGATTAAGCTGAAATAAGGGGTACAAGGCCAGCAGGTGCGAATAGTGTCGATGCGACATATCAACAGGCTGTTCGCTACCAATCATCAAGCCATTTTCATCTACCGGATAGGCGATTAAATCTTCGAGCGTTTGTTTCCACTTTACAAGGTCACCGGCATTTGTCCCGGCCTTTTCGTTTGACTCAATTAAAGCGTTTAACAACCAACGCAAAAGTGCCAGGTTGTAATTCGTATTTTTAAATGATTTAAATCCATGGTATTCAGGGGAGCCCATGGCAATCAGTTCAATCTGACCCCTATCGTTTTTAACCTGCTTTCCTTCGTAAATTTTAGCAACCTCCATGGCTTTGGGAACCCATTTTCTCTGAATCGCTTCCCAATCGCCTTTGTAACGGTAATACAACCAGTAGTTTTGCAATGCCCAGGCATAATCACCCAAAGAAGATCCACTAAAACGATTTTTAAGCATCTGTGCTCCGTAATCATCAATTAGATTTATATAATTTTCTGCAATATCTAAGTGGTTGCTTGTATTAAAAGGCCAGTATGTTAATTGCACATTCAGGTTCCACCACAGACCTGGCCAGGATGTTACTTTTAAAAAGGGACCATTTAAATCCAGGGCAGGTCCGTCGGCTCTTGAACAAACGCCCATTTTATACACCTGTATCCAGTAGAAGGACTCCATTCTTCCATCAGGCATTGATAAAAATGATTTTTGAAAATAACTGTGCCACCAACTCCTATGTTTTTTTTCAATGTCAGAAATGGAGACAGCAGCTGCATCGTTTACCGTCTTCGTGGCCACTTTTTCCGATTCCCCGGATGCTGGAATTTCATTGGCTATAGAAAGGTACATGGTGGAAGCTGTATCAGAATTTTTATTTTCTTTCCAGACTGTTGCATAATCACCGCCTGCGTTTAAGGCCTGCACACAAACATTCATATCACCTTTTTTTAACACTACTGGCCTGGGGTTCAATGCAATGTCAGGATATCTGTCGGGCATTGCCAGCGCCCGCGGCGAAATTGGGTTTCCGGCCTTCCATTCCCAGCTGTAAGCAAGTGATTTCCCATCCTTTTTTTCTGTTGATTGCACCTCAACTACATTTAACATGCGATCATAAGGTGTAAACGCCCGGAAGGTTAATTCACCGAGATCGGTTACGATGGTTCCTCTTACTTCTGCATTCCAAAGGTGTTGACGCACCTTCATGGATAGTATTGTTCCTGCCGGCCGAAGATACATTCTGCCAATGTCATGCCGGGAGTGATCCATTAAATCAGCTCCTTTCACGCCCATGGATGTTTTCTTATCAGGAGCTTTGCGATGATCGGTCACATCCTGACGCCCCATATGAAAATCAAGGCGATTATCTTTCATTGTGGCATAAATCATCATTCCCACCTGCCCGTTTCCTGTAAAAGCGCCTTCGTTCCATTGCAAAGGAATTTCTTCCCATACCAGATCGTGTTGGGCCATAAATTCAGGCCACTGTACGTTGTTTTCAGGGACTTTACTTTTTTCGTTACAAGCACTTAATAACAAAAGAAATAGCCATATGCCCGGAATTAAAGACTTAAAATTACTCATTTATTTATTTTTTTCTTGTAAAAGTTAAAGGCTTTGCTTTCATCTTTTACGACAATTACAATCAATTTAAACCATCCATTTCAAAGATAGGCGAATTCAGAAACCAAGTTTATCCTCAACAATTGAGGTAATGTAATTTGACAGAAGACCTTGATCGCTCGTTATATGTTTAAAATGCATCGCAGGACGTTGCGAAAACAACAAGAGGTTTAAAAAGAAGACAAATGCTATGGTAACTCCCGTTTTTTTCATTAAGTCTGATACTGCAAGTGCAAATGCAAAAATAGAACAATTCTAAGCATAACAATAACGTAGGGAAAAATAAACTTCCAAAGGAACTGGTTTAGCCGAACAATTTACTTCAAGCGGCAGAAGGAGTTTGAAAACTGAAAGTCAACAACTGCGGGTTGATATCTCTCAAAAGGATTTCCTACTTACTATTGTGACATCGTTTTCAACCCACCTTGAAGTTACTGCCAATCAATATTTCCAACACGATTGCCCAACGTGGGATTATATTATGTTTTCGGGAAGATAAGGTTTGTTTCTATCCTGTTGTCAATCGTCAGTTTTTCAAATGAAATCCTTTTTTGTGCGTTGTTGTTTCATAAATGCCATTTAGGATTGCCTTATTCCTTAGCTATCCAAAAGGCAGAACTTACTGGCGCCAACCTGAGTTTACATCTGGTATGAATCATTTCATCCCCATCAACCAAAGTCATCGTTTCAAGCTTAGATATTTTGCCATTATGTGGATCCCAGTGCTCTAATCTTAGTTGACCTCGAAGGACTACTTCAGTTTGAATCAATTCATCACTTGAATTGGTAAAGAAATAAATATGCTTCCCATCTTTAATTTTGTGTATATAGTTAAACTTACCAAAGTCGGTGGAGAGTTGAGGATTTTCTTCGAAAGCTACATCCGCAGAAAGCGATAATTGTTCAAATGCCAGAGTCAGGTTATCAGAATCAGGTTTCGGCATAAATATCGCGCTTCCTCCCTTATTATTAGAGCTATACACATTTTTCACCAATGTATCTTGCCGTGTAGGATTGATACCAAAAATGTCTTTTACCAGGTTCACCACTTCCTCATCAAGTCCTCTTTCTGCTGATTTAAATGGCAATAAGGTGCTTGCTATTATTTTCCCACCCTGGTCGTAATAGTTCTTTAGCTTTTGAAGAGTTTTTAAGGAGATGACTTTGCTTCCAGTGAGCATCATTACTTTATATACCTGGTAGTTCTCTTCATTATTGAGTACGACAACATCATTTTCGATGCTATACTTTTCATTCAAAAAGAGCTCAGGATGCACAAAGGTAAAGTCACGTCGAAGATTATTTGTAAGCCAGCCACCGATGATTTGGTAGTCGGTTTCGGGCGCCACGTAATACCCTTGTCGAACCTTATCAGGATTATCGAAACGGAACCAACCGGCCAAGCCTTCAAACGGATACAGGACTGCAATCTCACTAACCCGCCTTCCGCCACGCAGCAACATACTTGCACGTCCTACATAGTCGGAATAAGCAGGTAAAGCCGCTCCTATTTTCTCGCTGTAAGGTGACACCAAAGGGGAGATATAAACCAATTTAGGATTGTACCACATGCCGTGCGGTATTACCATATTAACTCCCCGGGCAAATAAATCCATCATTGAACGGTATAACATTAAGGAATCAAACGATGCCTCTTTATATGCGCCATAAATCTCCGTAGCTACCAAAGGACGGTCATAATAGTCAGCAGCTGAGCCAATCAGTTTATGCCCATTTTGTCCGTATTGATAAGCAATAATGGCATCGGTTAATGGAATTTGCGTGTGTCTGTAAAACTTAAAAATATCGCCATTCATATCGATGGGAGAAACGTTATAATTTCCGGGAGGATGTCCAGTGCTGTTCAGTCCGTTGGCTTCGTTCCATTTCCCTACCAAATTTGGAAATCCCTCTGCCAGCAACTCTGCTCTGGTATTAAAAAAGGCATTTCTGACAGCTTCTGTTTCCGAGCCAATGTCGTACCACAATGCCGGATAGTATGGTTTTGGATCATAACCATTTATCTCTTCAAACTTTGCATTGAATTTTGCTGTCCAGCTGCGTGGATGACGCCAAAAGCCAACATCATCAAAAAAAGTTGTCTTAATGGTATTCCCGAAATACTGAGCAAAGCGTTTTTTATACTTTTCATAGGTCTCATTAATCATGTGACGAACAGCCACGGTGTCCATAAAATCCATGCAGAGGTATTTTTTATGGAAACTATCTTTCACCAAAGGGAACATAAGAATATTCCATACGCCCTCAGGGACTTGCCATTCTAGTTTCCCGTTATTCTCAAAGCTACTGATATCTATTCGTTCATTTGTTTTTTGATTTATCGCAACAGCAGACATCAACTGAACGCCATTCACAGGCTCTGAAAACAATAGTGGCCCTTTTACGGAGTACTCCAACTTATCCAGTCGTTTCATGGTGTGTTCCGGATACAGTTCTTCCATTTTACCACCAGCCATTCCACTGGGGAAATCATTGTCATCATAAAGAATAATCTCCATATCCAGCTCTTCGGCAATATCTATCATATCCTGATAACGCTCAAAATAATCATCCGATAGAAATTTGGGCGAAGTACCAGGACGTGTTGGACTCTTTTCGGCAAGGGGCAATAGCGTGACCCCCGAAAAACCAGCTGCCTTTGCATCTTTCATCTGCTGCCGGATGCCATCCCCGGTGAGTTCACCATTGATGTGCCAAAAAGGCATGGGTTTGAACTCCCATGGAGGATTTTTAAAATCTTTTTCCAATGATGGCTTACAACTCATGGCAGAAGCTAAAACCAATGTTACAACCACGATTCTTAATAATCGATTGTTTTTCATAATTCAAATTTTCCTCCACCAGGGTTAATAATCCAATATCAGATAATCTTCCAACCTAAGTGTATTTTCAAGGCTATCCGGAACTTGTAATGTACTTCTTGACTGATCAATGAGAAACTTTTTGGTATAGATAAGCGGCATATACCCCGGTTCCCCGGTTAAGATATCGCCTTGCGCTTTCATCCATTTTATTAAATCAACAGCCAACTGTTCTGTTACAGCAGCGCAGGATGCATCTTGTGCCAGGTTATTCTGCTCAAAAGGATCGTTTACGATATCGTACAATTCCTCATAAGGTATATTTTTATACTTATTTGCTCCGATGTATAAGAAAGCGTTGACATAAGAATTATTTCCTAAATTTTGATCAAGCACGTCCAAAGCATTAAAATTCCGGATGTAATGATATTTTTTACTACGGATGGAACGCGCAGGAAATACAGATGCTGCCAATATCCCCTGATTTGTTTGCACGCCATACACATAGTCGTGGATTTCTGTATCATCCCCTTTAAGAATCGGCAGGAAACTTTTTCCGTCAATATCAGGAATAGGATCCCCACCGGCCATATCTATGAAAGTAGGCACCACATCGGTATAATGTATTAAGGCATCGGAACGCGAACCGGCTTTTATCACTTTGGGCCAACGCGCTACAAAGGGTACATTCAAACCACGGTCGTAAACGGTAAATTTTCCCGATACCCCATGATCCGCACTGTAAATAAACAATGTATTGTCGTCCAATTCCTCATCCACATATTGTAGCACCTGTGCTAAATGATGATTATCCTCTTCCACGCTGCGATAATAGCCACTTTTTCTTTTAAGCGTTGCCACATCCGCTTTTAGATGATCATTAAAGGGATAGAACTGAAGACTATCGGCAGGTTTACCCGGCACATCAAAATACTCCGCATGCGGATAGGCAGATGTAATAAACATACAAAACGGCTGATTAGCATTTTTAAAATAAGCATGAATGCTATCCAATGGTATTTCTTTGCGCGGGCCATTGCCATCAACTGAAGGCCATTCAAAATCCCAATCGTACACCGAGACTGGTTGCACATGGCTTTTCCCTGCAAGGATTACTTCATAGCCAAGATCTCTTAAATAAGCGCTTACTGATTTTTGATCAGGCTTTGATCTAAAGTGATTGATGAAACAGCCATTTTTAAGAGGATAATTACCAGTATAAAGCTGAGAACGACTTGGTGCACAAATGGATTGCCCGGTAAAGGCATTTTCGAACAACATCCCTTCTTTTGCCAATCGATCAACAGCCGGCGTATTAATTTTATCATTTCCATAACAGCCATAATCATATTTATCCTGATCATCGGCCAGGTAAAAAATGATATTGGGTTTTGACGTTTGTTTTGCCTTACCTAAATTCGGGAAACCCAATAACAGTACCAATGCTACTAGAATAGATCTGATAATATATAACATAGTTGCAAATTTTATATTTTGAATGTTATTTTGAGAATCAATTGTAATTATTATCCATATTCAAGGGCGGATAAGCAACAGTTTTCCCCGTAGCTCGCCATGCACCCGTAGGAGCATTGCATTTCATAAGCCATTCCCGCAAGTCATTATTCATCTTTCTGGCTAAATTAAGGGTCGCATCATCAGGATACCATTCTAAAAGATTGGTCGTTTCACCAATGTCTTCACTGAGGTTATAGAGTTCATAGGATCCATCTTCGTAACGATAAAAAAGCTTATAGTGTTGATTATCTGAATGCCTATAATGAATAACAGATTGAGGCATGTTGCGCACATCCATATAGCCCGGAAAATGCCAATAGAGCACCCTTTTATCATCAATGGCTTCCGTTTCACCATTTAAGACTGCAGCAATCGACTTACCATCAATTTCATGCTCAAGAGGATTTGGAAGCTTTGCCCCTCCCATTTCTGCCAGTGTTGGATAAAAATCAATGGCATGCACTTCCTGTGTGGTATTAACAGCATTTGATGCTATCACGCCAGGATACCTGAAGATCAAAGGAACACGAAGACCACCTTCAAAGTAAGTTCCTTTTCTTGAACGCAATGGTGTGTTATCTGTAGGCCCCATAAAACCGCCATTGTCCGAATAAAAAACGACTAAGGTATTTTGAGCAATGCCATCTGAGGTATCACCATCTCCGTTGGGATCGTCAAGCGCATTTAAGATACGCCCCACCGTTTGATCCAACAGTTCAACAAAGGCAGCATATTTAACATGATCATGACGTTCATCTGAAGATGTCTTTGCCTGATACTTTGATTCTAAATCAGGACGAGGAAGAATCGTCACATGAACTGCATGAAAAGGTACATAGGCAAAAAATGGTTTGTTCTCGTGAGCTTTGTCTTTTATATAATCTACGACAGCATCACCTAGGGCATCTGTCAGGTGTTTTGGTGTTTCTACCAAGAGCCATGGATCATTTCCATTCTTAATGGGGTCCAACACATTGTGAATATAGCTCGAATCATAGGGCTGGGCATACGGTTTTAAACCTTCTATTTCAAACATCCAACCCTTGGTGTCGTCATTTTGTGCAAAAAATTCATTATTTACTTGTTTTCCATTTACGGTCGCTTTGGTTTCTTTATGAACGGCCAAATTATAATCCACACCAAGAAAGCTTTTGGCATGATTACTCGTTTTAATTGCATGAAATTTGCCAAACCATGCCGTCTGGTAACCAACCTTTTTTAAAGTTTCGAAGATTGAGACACATTTTTCTGATAAATAGTTGGTTTGATCGTGTGAAACGATCGAGGTTATAACACCCTTTGTGGCTCGATGAAGACTCCCCACATTGTACACTCCATTTTGAGGCCCTGTTGCATATTGTCCGGTATGCAGCGCCGCTCGGGTGGGTTGACAGTTTTGCTGCGAATAGGCGTAAGTAAAGGACATTCCTTGCTGAGCCAATCTGTCGATATGTGGACTTTCATAATATTTGGATTCGTTTCCCAGACTGGTGTTAGAAGAGCTTAAATCGGTCCAACCCAAATCATCCGCCATAATAAAAACGATATTAGGTTGTTGCCCCATTAGATTAGTAGTGAGGCATACCATCAGTATTAGGTATGCGAAAACTGCTTTTTTTATGACGGTTATTTTTGTTATTTTCATAAATTTCTATTTATAACTCGATGCTTTTTTTCTTTTCATTTTCAATGCATTTCGCATTTCTTCGAGCACCTTTTCGTAGTTAGCATCCGCAACAACATTCATATTTTCTTCCGGATCCTGTTTGCGATTATACAACATCTCCTCTCCGTTTTCGTACAAGGAATACGAAAAATCCTGCGTAACAACGGCGTCTGCCACTTTAAAACGCGCATATACTGCCTCTCTGAACTTCTGATCAGGCTGATCAAGTATCGATTGAAAGCTCTCGCCCATGATGTACTCAGGTACAGACAGCTGGGCTAAATGGCAGAGTGTAGGATAGATATCAACACTCTCGACCAATGCCCTGGTTTGTTTGCCTTTGGCTTTGCCCGGGACTTTTACAATTAACGGAATTTGCAAAGCATTGTGTAAGGTGTTATGCTTACCCCAGAACTCATGTTCTCCCAAATGCCAACCGTGGTCACCCCATAGTACAACAATTGTATTCTCTGCCAAACCGAGGTTTTCAAGCTCGCTCAGCACTTCACCTACCAACTGGTCTACATAGCTCACACAAGCATAATACCCATGTCGCATCATCTTATGAAATTCGTCGGTATTTGGTGTGTAATCACCAAAGGTATAGGTTCTGAATTCGCCACTTCCACTTAATAAAGCGGGAGCATTTTCGGGACGATAACGGTTTTGGGCTATCTCAATAGCATCTCTCTCATACAAATCCCAGTATTTCTTAGGGGCATAAAATGGCATATGGGGTCTGAAAAACCCACAAGCCATAAAAAAGGATTCTCCCGAGGCTTTAAAACGGCGTAAATCACGGATGGTTTTTTGCGCAATTTTGTAATCTGGATAAACGCTGTCTGCCACTTCCGGGGCTTCGTATACACGACCATTACCAGATTTTGTAAGCTCCTTAGTGGAAACCGGGTCAAAACTTACCCGATGAGAAACATTCGGCATCCAGGGTTTTTGACTCCAACTTTGATCCTGCGCATCTTTGTTATAATGAAATATTTTACCGTTAGAAATACACGTATATCCGGCTGCTTTAAATACGCCGGGTAGAGTCTGCGCCTTAGGGACATCGACTTCGGCTTTCGCCAAATAATCGATAAAACGATTTTTGGTTGGCAAAATACCTGTCAGCAGACTGGCCCTTGACGCGCCACAAACGGGAACATTGCAGTATGCCCGGTTAAAAACAAGCCCTTCTGCAGCCAATTGATCAATGTTAGGTGACTTTACCTGTGGTGCACCGTAGCAGCCCAGTTCGGGGCGTAAATCATCAATGGCAATAAACAAAACATTAGGCTTCTCACTTTTCTTACAGCTTGAAAATAGCACGACAAGTACCATCAACAAAAATGTCGTTTTTTTTATTATAATCATCTCTCCTGTTTAAAACTAATAATACCAACCATTTTTATATCCAATCACTATCGGATCATAAAACGTTTGATTGCTTCCCTCCCGTTTATGTCTGAGATTTTAAGTAAATACATGCCTTTTCTCAGCGAAGTAACATCCAGTTGATTATTCGTTACATTATATATTTTTAGTAAGGCACCTGATAAATCGTAAACCCCCGCGTCAATAGCATTTACGCCGCTAATATTCAGGATGCTATTTGCCGGAATAGGAAACAATTTTATATTATCCTTGCGATTCATGTTATGAATGCCTGTGTTAACGGAGGTATAATCAATCAAACCTTTAGAATTCATCAAAAAGTCAATCTCCATTTCAGAAAGGACGTCATCAAACAAGTATATCTCATCCAGCATGCCACTAAAATTACGTTGTAATTGCTCATCGGAAGAAGCCCCAAAGATTAAACGACCAATGGATTGTGGTTTATCTGTTTCCAGCAGGTACCCATCAGCTACGGAGCCCCTTGGCACGCCATTGACATAAAACTTATGCTGCGTTTGTCCTTCTCGCTGATCGATCACCATCGCCACATGAAACCATTCATCTTTTTCTTCCTCACTCACGCTAAAAGAAACGGATTGTTTTTGATGAAATGTTCTGAAACTCAAATCTCCGTTTGAATAAAGGAGTGTTCTACCGCCAGCAGGTTGTAAGATATCTCCACGTTGACTATAGTCCGAAACCTTTAACCAAAATGCAATGGTATAAGCCGTTGGATAGCTGTATTTAAATACAGAATCAGCAGATGTTAAAAATGACCCTTCAGTATAGCTAAAGGAGGCACCTTGTCCTTCTTTTCCGGATGAGAATGTAACCGCACTTCCTAAGGTGGCATGATTTTTATTCTTGCTCGCATCCATTCCATTGTTTTCGAGTGGATAATAGAAAATCAGCTTATCCACCATTGAAGCTGAATCGATTTCTTCCGGTTCTTCATCCGTAACTAGAAATTCATACTTTAGGAACGAAAAAACGGGTAGTTGTTCATTAAACCTTATCGTTGATACATTGGAGAACGATCCTTCAGTAGTGGCAAATTGCCACGATGACCACGGCAATGTTCCATCCGCCTTATTATAAACCGCAGAACGGTATTTGATATTCGTTCCCGGTGGAGCATCAATTGTAGCCTGAACAGTTGCATTTATAATTCCATTTGATAAAGGATTTGCATTATAATTGTAGATCATTACATTATACTTATGTTGAACTGTATCCTTTGCAAAAATGGCATCAACAAAATACATATTTAATATCTGATCATCGCTCGTTGTACTTTGGTAATAAATGTTTCCCTTCATTTTTAAAATTTCGGTACTTGCCGGCATATATTGTGTTCCAGTCCCCCATTGAAACAGGTTTTTCATATCATTTTCAAAGAACATTTTCATTAGTCCTACTAAAAAAGAATTCTGATATTTGGCAGCAGCACTCTCATAACCATTCCCCTGGCTATTCATTGTTTCTATCAATGCATATTCATGAATTTCAAAGACTGCATTCTCATTCCATTCGGGGATATCTTTTATAAGGCCAAAGTCAGTGTTGTATACTTGAGGAAAATATGTTCTGCTTATTTGATTATAAAAAGGATAATACGAAACACCAAGCTGATCGTAATCGACATTGTTGGTTTTGCACCACTTCACAAAATCCACTGCCCATGATTTAGACGAAGATCCCCATAAAAAGTGAGAACCTACCTTTGCTTCAGGAAGTACCTCGTGAATTGCAGCTACCGATTTCCTGTAAAAGTCAAAGAACTGCTCTTTCGTCCCCGTCCAGTGACCTTCTGTTCCAATTTCACGACCGATCCCGAACTGGATTTTCAACATCTCTTGTTCTCCATAAGTGGAAATTAAAAAGTTCATCACTTCTTTCAGATAGTCAGCCCAGGCGTTAAAGTCTCTTGGAGGCTCTGCATTTCCGTAGGTGGAAACCTTTAAGGAACCGCCTTCCAAATTACCAAGTGAATCACGTTGAAATGCCCAGGAAGGGTTATCCAACACAATCTGATGAATGCCAAACCCTTTGTTGAACACACCATCGATTTGCTTTTTCAGCAAGGTGAAATCGGTAAAGAAGGTTTGTTGTTCTTCATCCCACAGGTAGGTATCTTCGCTTATATTTGCACTTCCGTCTTTATATTTTCCGCCCAAAGGACGAACAATGCATAATTTGGCATTTTCGGTGACCGGACTTGCAAAGCCAGTGATGGGAGAAATACGATTGTAGATATCCAGAGGATGATGAATAGCCCTTCTTGCCTGAGTTGTATCCGTAAAATCAGCTTCAAAGCTTATCTGTCCCTGTAACTGCAGCGTAAGTCCACATAGCAGGATTAAAAAAGTTACAATTGCTTTCTTCATATCTTTATTAATAGCCTTAATATTAATCATCATTTTCAGTATAAAATGATTTCCTATCGGATGGAAATTGAACTTCCAACAGTTGTTTCATCCGTTTTTCAACTTTTTTAAACTTTGGGGTTCCGGAAAAATTTTCGTTCGCCAGTGAACTTGCGCTGTGATTGTACAATTCTACACCCACCTCTCCATTGATATTACGCCACTCTGTGTACCTCCATTCACCATCAGAGCAGGTGCAACCCATGTATTTTTCACCACGCGGGTACAAACTATAAGCAGCAGAGTCCCATTTTTTGTTGGGCCTGTCCAGTAAAGGAAGAAAACTTTTACCTTCCAAAGGGTGCGTTGCAAATCCGCAATAATCAGCCAGTGTTGCGAACAGGTCCACATTTTCAACAAGTGCATCGGAAGTTACATTGGTTTTTCTCTTTTCATTACTTGTTTCACGGCTAACAATTAAAGGCACGTTTACATCCAGTTCGAAGTTGGTATGCTTACACCATGCGCCATATTCACCTAGCTTCCACCCGTGGTCACTCATCAGAATCACCATTGTATTTTCCCTTAATCCAAGGTCTTCCAATGCTTTCATAACTTTCCCTATCTGTGCATCGATATAACTGACGCAGGCATGGTATCCATGTATTAAATCGATGGTTGTTGCATCATCTAAGTGGCCTTCCTCAGGAATTCCATAATAGCCTCGCAATTCGCCCCAACTGGTGAGAGCCAGTTTATTCATACCTTTGGGCTCCTCCCTTGCAGGCACCACAAAATCATTTTTATCATATAAATCCCAATATTTTTTAGGGGCATTGAATGGAAGATGTGGTTTACTCATTCCCACAAACATCAGAAACCTATCGTTTTTAATCTTTCGGAGCGCTGTGATGGCATGATTGGCGGATCGACCATCCTTGTAAGCATCATCCTCTACATCAACACATTCGTATGCTGGGCCATTCCTCTTTACGCCCGCTTTGTTAAGGCTATCAATCAATGCAATATTTGCTGGTTTCACCCAGGAATTATTCTCCTTTGGAATATGAATACTCCAGCTTTCCTTATCATCATTTGTATGGTGATATACTTTCCCGACGCTTACCGTGGTATAACCATTCTTTTTAAAAAACTGAGGCATGGTCACCATGTCTTTATGTTTTTTGCGAAGCGGGGTGAATATTGAATAAATGCCTATGGTTTCAGGACGCAGGCCCGTTAGAATGCTCATTCTTGAAGGCGCACAAATGGCCTCCTGACAGTAAGCATTGGTAAATCTCACCCCATCTTTTGCCAGTGCATCTATATGCGGACTCTTTACGGTTTGACTGCCATAACAAGCTAATTCAGTTCTCAGATCGTCAACAAGAAAAACAACTACATTGGGCTGTTTTTCGCCTGCAAAAACAATGCAGCAGTTCATAAGTGACAGAATCAGGATTACGAATGTATTTTTCATTTTTTTATTTTTCTCTGGGTTAATGTAGTATGACCCTACTTTCTTTGAATCCAATTCGGTGGGCCATCACCTTAACATATGCTGCTTTGTGAATATCAAAAGGCCCCTGATAAACAGACCACGCCATAGGTTCCACACCGTCAGCATCAATAATTTTATAGCCAATCGATGCGCCATCAGTGGCACAAGAAATTTCAATTTTTCCATCGTTGACCAGGATGATTGGCTCTGCAGTTACAGGTTGCTTCTCGGCGCCATTCCATAATTGGGAAATGAGTTCGGCCTCGGGCAGATTAGGTTGATCTCCTATCTCCTGAATCCATCGGTCCATCTCAAGTCTTAACTCTACCAATTTCTCCTGATACTCAGGAAGATCAGCGATATTATATATTTCATGTGGATCTGCATTACAATCAAACAACTCTTCTGTTGGCTTGCTCTCGCGAAACCATTGTGCCTGAACACTATCCAGCTGACCTTCGTCTCGCAAACGCAGTAATTCCTGCATGGTTGGAATCCTCTCGCGAAAAGCTACAGGTAAATAATACCCCTGTTGGGGGCGATAGTTGCGGATGTATTTATACTGCTTGTCACGTACAGCGCGGATGGCATCTGTCTCTGCATCAAACCTGTCGGCAGCAGCATGAATGTATTGACGTTTCTGTTTTGCGGCGTATCTTCCCATAAATGCATGTCCCTGCAAATAGCTGGGCGGAGCAATGCCCACCAATGAAAGAAGTGTTGGAGCAAAGTCAACAAAACTAATCAGCTGATTGTCTTTACTTCCTGCCAATTGTTTATCAGGAAGTCGAATGATCATAGGTGTGTTAAGGCCTGAATCATAAACTAAACGCTTTTGTCTGGGATAAGGGCCGCCATGATCTCCATAGAAGAAGATGATAGTATTTTCCAAAAGGCCATCCTCTTCCAACTGCTTCAATACAGCACCAACTTGTCTGTCCATCTCCGCAATGTTGTTGTATTCTTTCCAGAAATCCCGGCGTACCACATCGTTATCGGGCAAATATGGCGGAATCTTAAATTTGGTATCTTTAGGTAAGTGAACAGGTGTTTCTTCCTCCGTCATTCGGTCGTCATTCCAGGTATAATCCCGGTCACCTTCATGGTAGTGCCTTGTTTCAATATGTCTGAATCCATATGGCTCAAATAAGCCTGACTCATGCGTTTCGGTAAAATTAAAAACGGCATAAAATGGTTGTCCTTCAGCCCTGTTACGCCAATGTGCATAAGGACTACTCTCATCCCAGGCTGTGAGAGGATGTTTAAACTGATAATCTGTTTTATAGTTATTGGTACAATAGTAACCTTGTTTTCTGAGCCATTCACTCAGCATTTTCACATTGCCTGGTGGAATGGCTTCGTAAGCCCTTAATCCTGTTTCCTGCGTATCAGAATTTGTGCGCATATTACTGGCGCCAATGCTTGTGGGATACATCCCTGTTGCGATGGCTGCTCTGCTTGGTGCACAAACGCCCGCCACTGAGTATAAGTTGGGATAAATTATCCCTTCGGCAGCAAGACGGCTGAGGTTCGGTGTTTTTATGGTTGAATCGCCAAAAGCAGGAAGGTAAGCACACATATCTTCGGTAACCAACCAAAGAATATTGGGCTTCTCCTCCAGTTGAAGACTCGTGTAATCAAGCACTTTAGATTTATTCTGTTCAGTATTGTTTTGACAGGCGGGAAAAAATATTAAGGATAGCACGATGCTCATCTTTATTCCCATTTTTAACATTGTTTTAATCATTTATTCTGTATTTAGCAACGCTAATATCAACCTTGCAAGATTTTATCACTTCTATTTCGGATTGCTTTCAATGAAATTCAAAAGTAAATTTTTGACATTCTCAACTGTACCTTGTTTTAATCCATGATTAACGTTTGCTCCCGTAATCCAGTAAAGGACCATCCCTGCATCGGAGCAATCCCACTTTCCTTTTTGAAATTTCACCACATCATCTACTTCGGCCATTTTGCCCATCAACCACACAAATTGTATGCGGTCATCCGGATGATTCATGGCCCAGTCCCACTTCGTTTTTTCAACTTTTAAGTTTATATTTTGATCGGGAATGCGAACTTGCTCCACACCAAAATCGAGGATGTCCTGCCAACGGTAAAAATCGCCGGCATTATCGTTAGCGGGGTGGTGTGATACCACCTTCACAAATTGATGTTTTTCTTTGTTAGATGATGCCAACGCAAAACCAATGATATCAGGCTCACCTGCCTCCACAATCCAAAGCGGATCTTCTTCTGTAGATACGTTAATTGCTTTGCTCAAATCTTTTATGGTTTGGTCCAATTGCCACCTGGCATCATAAAAAGGAAGACCTTCAAAGCCACCCCAGCGTCTTGCAGTACCATTACAAGCAGTTTGCATCATTGCGTGTCGTTCCAATTCTGCCTCTTCCGAAATTCTGCTTCCTACGATTAAGTCGCAGCAATAGGAATAATGCACCAAACGATCTTCTAAACCTGAAGCTCGCAACAAAGCAATTGACACCGCGGTACCACCCAAATCATCTGGGTCGGGAGAATTACCATCTGCAACAATGGCTATTCTGCCTTTGGGAGGATTTATTTTTTGAGAAGAAAATACTGCATTTGCCACAAAGGCTAAAGTCAAAACGAATATTATTTTTTTCATATTTCTCCCATCTTTTTTAGGCATGTAATACCATGTTATATCCTAAACTGCGCCTTGTGTAAGGTTTGGGCTAAAGCCCTTAGAATAATGATTGTGCTTTATCAAGTTAAGCATCCTGTCCTGAGCATCAAAAAATATAAGGCACTTTTCACTATTAAATCGTTATAACTTCAAAAGTTCAAACAACCCAGACATCCCTTTGGTTACTTTTTTACCATATCAAAAATAAGTTATAACACAAACAGGCTTTTGAACTATTTGAACTATTTATTGTAAAAACTGGTCATCCATGAATGTATGTTGCAAAATGTAACATTTGTTTAATGCGATTCATTTTCCAGGACCTGGTGATACAACCACACCTTCTCCACGTTCAAAACTCCAATAATCAATGGCATTTTTCTTTTCGTCTAAAGTATAATGCCAGTGCTTCAAATAGTATTCCCGGGGTTTAAAGGCATCTCCGATCTTATTCAGTTCATCCTCGAGCCGGTCATCTAAATCGTTCTGTAAAGCTTCAAAATCCGGTTTATTCACAAGGTTATTCATCTGATATGGATCATTGAGATTATCAAAAAGCTTGCTTGCCCCTTCTAAGGTTCGTTCGTAGGTATACTGTTTTGTACGTATAAGACGATATTCAGAATCCTTTATATTACCACCAAAAGGACAAACACCCATAACCAAGGCAGTACGGTCAGCATAGGGGTCAGGATTTCTGATCAATTCTGAAATATCCTCTCCTTCTATGGTTTCCGGAATACTGAGATTAGCCAGGCCAAGCAGTGATGGCAAAATATCAGGCGTGTTGATGGGTGCATTAACCACTGCACCTCTGTTCTTTCCAATGGATGGGTAGCTAATAAGAAAAGGTACTTTGATGGATTCGTCCCAACCCAACTGTTTTTTATAGGGATTAACACCGTGTGATCCCATCATTTCGCCGTGATCAGCGGTAAAAACAAAAATGGTATTCTTCATTAGTTCCAAATCGTTCAATTTATCCAATACGGTGCCAATGGCTTTGTCCGTAGCCGTGCAGTGCCCATAATAGCCTTGTAACTCTTTGCGTGTTCGTACCTCCACTTCCTGCGGCACATTCGGTGGCAAAACCAGGTCCTCCATTGGATAAATCTCCTTCATCTCTTTTGGTGCTGAATGATGTGGAAAATGAGGGGTGCCGATGGAGATAAAAAGTAAAAAGGGCTTTTCGCTTGCTGCATTTTTAGTCAAATAGTCGTTGGCAGCATTGGCTATGGCATATGGAGAATACCTTTCGTAGTATTTCACATTGGGTTCATCATTTTTGTAGTACGGTTCTTTAGCGTAATTGTGCGAACATTCGTTCCCCATCCAAAAATCGAACCCTTGACGCCGTTCCGGCGCTACATTATTCAGCCGACCGTGACCATCTAAGTGCCACTTCCCCCCAACATGTGCCGTTTGATAGCCCTGTGCTTTGAATATCTCTGCCATGCACAATTCTTCATCTGGCAAGTAAAGATCGTTTAAAAACATACCTGTACTGGTTGGATAGCGCCCCGTCATCAATGCAGCACGATGTGGCGTACAAACGGGAGCTACCGACACAGCATTGGCAAAATTAACTGCTTCTTTTGCAAATTTATCGAGTTGAGGCGTTTTCACATTTGGATCGCCAGCATACCCAAGCGCCTGTGCACGCCATTGGTCGGTGAGGATATAAACAACGTTGGGTTTGCTAACTTGTTCCTGCTTTTTGCAAGAGCTGAATGCTGCAACCAGTATTATTACAATAGCTAAATACCTTTCTGTCATAACTTTTAATTTATTTCTATTCAACATCCCTTCTTAAAAGCTCTCTGAATCCAATATTTTATTTCGAACTTAGATTAAACGCATTATTGATTTGAGATTTTCAATCTGATATCACCAAATTATCAAATAGGTTAGCATCATACGAGCTTCCCAATAAAACATACCCGGATTGACTTTCATGGTTCACCTTGGTCATGAATTCTTCATCAACAAAGGCATGAATCTCTTTATCATCAAACCGAAGTTTTATGTTGTGCCACACAACTCCATCAAAATCATCAATGCTTCCTTCTGAAAGTATATCTTTATCAAAAACAAGTTTCCAGTCCCCACTTTTTTCGAGCACAAAGCGAACCCCTCTCAAATAACTCCCCTGAACCCTGCCACCTAATTCTACATTGCCGCCTTTTATAAAAGCATCAACACTACACGTAAAATCCTTCCAGTTTACATCTCCAATCAAAGTATTAGGCTTAATATTTGAACGTCGGTAAACGCGCATCCAGTCGTAACCTTGTTCCGGGTTTATTTGCTTTAAACAGTTTGTACCGTCATCTCTTTTGGCAATGACGAAGCTCCCTGTTTGATCCGAATGATATTTTGGCAAATCGCCTGCTTCCCTATCCTCATAGTCCTCCTTATAAGGGAATGGGAATGCTGCTTCTTCGGGTATTTCATATTGTCCTTTTTGCTGACCATCGGTAGTTGTTAATGAATATATGCATAGTGGGTCCAGCTCAATGGTAAACACCCCATTTTTCGGACGAATACTCTTCTGCTGAATAAATTGCTCGTTTTCATCGGATCTCCAGACATGTACGATCTTATCCGAAAGGCCTTTGCTAATATTTACCTCCATTTTTTCAGGTTCTTCGGTGCAGATAATCATACTCCAGTTTGAACTGTTTTTTTCTTTTAGAGTAACACAGCTGCCTTTGTAAGTGGAAGCATCAAAAAGTCCGCATGCTCCATCTAAATATTGCCAGCTATGAGGTTCAGCAAACTGGGTGGTGTGTGCCGTAGCCCAAATGGTTGGCCACACTTCGTAGTAGCCACTCCACGGGCTATTTGCTTTCATCGCTCCTGCTTTGTCCCAGGTCACCGATTTATAAATCGAACCAATGGGAGCCCATATAAGCGTTTTTGTAATCTGATCACGAATGTAAAACTTATTGTAAATGCGTGCAAGGTTAAGTGCACCGGCACCGCCCCAGTCTTTTCCGGTCCAGCTCCAATCCTCACTGGCCCATAGGGGTTTGTCCGATGCTTTGGCTTTCTTTGTAGTAGGACGACCACGACCATCCACCATATCTTCGGTAAACTCGCGGCCTGTCACATAGTGGTATCCTACAGCCTCTACCACCTTATCAAATTCAGGATCACCATCAAATTCTTCAAAAATTTGCCAATCGCCACTATTATCATCCGGTCCTTGAATCTTCACATTTTCATAACCCCGGGCATCCAACATGGGGCGAACTTCGTTCACCAACCAATCTCTATCGGTATCGTTCTCGTTTTCAGCTGCTGCTACCCAATCAATATCCAAATCCCATTCTCGTTTTGCCACATCCATAAAACTCACAAAATATTCTGCCGACTCCCTGGTAAAAATGTTTTCTTTTAGGTAACCAGGAAAACTCCATGGCAGGTACTCTAAAATCATATCCGAATTTCGTTTCTTCGCTTCTTTCATCAACCAAAATTCATAACCACGCGAAACGGGATTTTTTAGCTCTTCACGTGTAATTGCATGCGAGGGTTCTGATCCACAGGTTGAATTTTCGCCTCCACCCATTTCAACTTTCAAATGCTGAAAAGCAGCACCAAATTTTGGTTTGAACAGAATATCAAGTATTTGACTGCGATATGGATCCTTGTAATCGTATAATAAATCGCTTGATGCGCCGGCACTTACCCCGCCAATACCTTCAAAGGTTCTTCCATTATCTTTGGGATTCAGGGTAATTCTCACTACCCCATCTTTTTGCTCAAAAACCGGCGGCTCAAAAGATTTTTCAGGATTCACGATTTCACCCATAGTAAACCAGGCGGGTTCGCTATGCACCACCCCTCTGTTATTACCCCAGACACTTACCTGCCAGTAAACTTTCTGACCGGACTTTAATGGTTCTCCAAGGTAGAGATAAGGTCCTGTTTCAGACTTACTGGTTGGTCCTGTATCCCAAATATCAGGATACTTTAATTTCTCAATACTTGAGGCCATCAGAATACGAAAACCCCCTTGTTGCGGACTTTTATCATCACCAACGAAAGTCCAGCTAAAGCCAGGTCTTGCTGTTGTTATTCCTATGGGATTTGTTTCAGACTCACATTTTAAATCTTTCACTTCAATGGCCTGTACAAAAGTGTTGAGACACAAAAAGAAGATTACAATTAATCTCATATCATTATTTTAATTTATCATTCAATTTCCAGGACCTTAAAAACCACAATTTTCACTGGTCCCAATAAACCAGATGGCAGCAATTCTGAGTCTTTATGCCAATGTTTAAACGCAGCAAAAGTAGTACGTTCAGTTGGGCGGGTGTTATTATTCAAAAGCCACTCGGGCCATTGTTTCAGGTTTGGCCCTTTTCGTTCATAATCTAAAGGGAACTGCTCATCGCCAATCAAACGGTTAGGCCACAGGTTAGTTACCCGTACTTCCAGCGTATTGTTTCCTTCTTTAAGCACTTTATCCATATTCATTCTGTAAGGAGCTTTCCATAAAACCCCCAGGTTGTGCCCATTCACAATAACCTCAGCAATTTCTTTCACACTCCCAAGATCCAACTCCAATGAAGTGTCGTCCTTCAGCATCGCTTTGGAAACTGTAAAATCCTTTTTATAAGTTGCTGTTCCTGAAAAGTAGCGGATATTATCGTCAGGCGATGCTGCCCAGGAAATCAGCTCATCAAAGCTTGTGTGTTCAAAATTAGGAAATTGCAGCTGCCAGGCATCTCTTAATTCCATTGGCTCTGGTAGCGATTTCACTTTAACTTTCTTTGTTTTCCCCAGGGAAGTCGTATACTTTAAGGTACCTGGGTAAGGCGTTCGCCAAATGGCTTTACCGTTTTTATTGATCAGTTGTGAAGGTGACATATCCTGATTCAAGCTCAAAACGCTGCCCTGAGGCACTGTACGGGTAAACTCTCCACTTTTTGTGGTATAAGTGATACGTAATGCATGGGTTGTGTTAAAGCCTGGTTTGTCTTTCACAAAAGCGTCGTTTATGGGAATCTCCAAAGTGCCATTAGCAATTTGAGCTTTCACTTTTTCCGTGACATCGTAAATCGGTTTGTTAGGAGGTATACCATCTACGCCACGTTCGAACTTACCAAAAACGGCTTTCATAATCTCAAGTTCTCCACGTTCTGCATTGACTATTTCAAGCCATTCTTTTTCCATGGCATTCTTTTCCAGAATGACATTATTTATGCGATATTGAATGCGTAGTTCCTTATGATAACCAGGAGCAGGATCACCATCACAAAGGCTACGCGTAGCTTCTACTATTAAGCTGTTATCCTGAACTTTATGCTTGACAATTTCAGTCACATCCACCAAACCATCGGGTAAAAAGGTGCCATATTCGGCCTTTATAATCTCTAAGTTGAGCAGTGGTTTTAGTGCTGGCTTATGAAGTATCATTGATGTGCGCACAATGTGTTCGTCTGAAGACACAGGCTTTCTGAAGACAACAAATACAGATCCTTCTGAGTCAAATGGAATATCAACTGTTGTAGTACCATCACCGTTATCTTGCCATACAGAAGCTTGTGATAATGTACCCGTTTCGGCATTCCACAATTCGGGCACTTTGCCTGACACACGAAAACAACAAGATTCCTTACGGTTCTCTCTTCTAGCGTTGGCTACAAAATAAATATCTTCCTCCTTTGTTCTTCGGTGTAAATAGTCAATTTCTTCTCTACTCCCTTTTTCAATTGAAAAATCGGGTAGAAGTGTCCCATTTTTCAGAAAATCAACCACTGAACCATCTCTTATTAAGTTGCTTCCCCATAAGTATTCAGCCAGTTGTGCGACCTGCTGATCGCATTCCGGATAATTCTGAAGACCTGGTGATTTTGTAGGTTTAGACCCAATGATCGTTGCACCAGACTTTACCAACTTATCAATTATGTTTAGTACTTCAGGCGTTAACCAGTTGGTTTTAGGAATCACCAACGCTTGATAAGAATCCCCAAGCGGAGTACAAATCAACCCATCCTTTACGCTAAGTACATCCAACTTGTTTTTCCCTATCAAATCGTAATCATAACCCATTGCTTTTAACTCAGGTATCAGCAATCCATCATTAGGTGAAGCCTCGCCTGTAAAGACCAACACATCGGCTACTGATGTGCCTTGCTGCAATAGAAACTGCCCTCGGGCGATATAATCGATAAACGGTTTACCCTGATCCCACCAGGTATTTAAACGGTTAAAGTCAATACCAAAAGGCCCTAAGGTTAGACCAGGTGCCACTTCCCACGGTTGGTGTACATAGCTGTGAAAAACAAAACGATTGATGCCTTGCGCCCAAGCCATATCACCCATTGCTTTCAGAGAGGCCGGATGTTCATTCCACCCTCCCATGGCAGTAAAGGCTTCGGCCTCAGCTATAGTACTTCCATTTAATTTAGCAATGGAAGCCACAAATTTTGGCGAATCAAAAAATGCTAAACTACCACTCCAAAACTCAGACATAACCAGGTCAGCCGTTGCGCCCACTTGCATATTATCAAAAGGTCCCCAGTAGGGTTCTGTTGAAAAAATCATCCCATGTTGGTGACAAAGTTCACTAAAACGCCCGTAATAATGCTCAGCCATTAAATCGCCAATGGTACGACGGAAATCCCAAAGAAAACGCTCTGTTTCTTCACCACTTTCCACATAGTAACCAGCCAAAGCAGGCAAATACGACCGACAATTGTAAGCCCGAAGTTTTTTGAACTCATTGGCAAAATTCGACGTCCAGTTGGCTGTTCCCACCTCATAACTATCAATATGACATTTTTTAACGACCGTACCTATTAGTGTATCTAGTCGGTTAATGATGGGCTGAATGCCGCCTTCCCAAAATACATCAACGGCCTGACGATTCATTTTATCACACTCTAAGCCACGACCACCATGACTAGGAAAACGATTCATCATACCCGTTGGTGTATGTCCCAATCGCAGAATGACCCATTCTCCCTCCGGAGCCTCCCATTCTAAGCTACCATCAATACGCACCCTTGATGTCAAATCAATAATATCCGATTTTTTCACCACTGCCTGTTCAGAAACAGTTTTATCATCAGGCGCTAAATGGTTGCGTACTTTACCAGCAAGGCTTTTGAAATCCAAATCATTGATACGCTCATCGTGTTGTGGTTTGGGAAAGGCAAGTATAGCAATGTCTTTGTAGTAGCCCAAATTAGTTTCTGGTTGAGCTAACTGAGCTTTGAATAAATGGTCTCCTTGATGTAAGGTCTCAGTATAAACCAGTTTTTGCATAGCATATTCCGGGGTGATGGATGGTCCACCCGTTGATGACCAACCTGCGCAATTATGAAAAGCAAGGTCGAGTCCCAAACGTTGGGCTTCTAAAGCCGCAAAATTAAAGAGTTCGAGCCATTCCGTACTTAAATAAGATATCGGTCCTTCGGGCTGCCCTAAGCTAACATCAAAAAGCTGGGCACCTTGAATCCCAATTTCTTTCATCGCTTCCAGGTCAGCTGTTATGTTCTCTTTGTTCACATTTCCATTTATCCAGTGCCACCAAACGATGGCCTTTGCCGAAGATGGCGGATTCTGAAATTGATGTTCTAGCGATGTGTTTTGAGCTTCTATATCTGATAGAAGCACATTCAGTAATAAGGCAATAAAGATGGTTTTGCTTAGCAATGCTTTTAATATTATTTTCATTACTCGATTATCCATTATATCGTTTATTTATCATTCACAGTTAATATCATCACTTCGCCCCAAATACCAGAAGACATGATGCCATCATTGGGCATTTCCTCAAGCACATGTACCAGTTGCCAGGTGTCTCGTTTTTCTACTGGTTTATTTGTTCGCCATAGCAGTTGGTTGACCCAATTATTAGTCACCTTCCCCTCTGGCTGGTTTACACCTGTCTTGGTTGCAGACGAAATATGCATACGGCAAAACGTGCTCCCAAAGGTCCCAAGCTCCTTTCTGTTCAACTTCTCAGCTGTCATGGTACTGATTCGTTCAAAACCAATAGAAAGTGACTGCTGTGCCTCTGCTTCGTTTAACTCAAAACCAGTGCAATAATAAGCTATGCCAGAGAAATACTTATTGTCTTCATTTCCAAATATTTTTGATATTTAATACTGTTATTCGAGTTTCCGAACTTCTTACCTGTTTTTAGCTTTTAGACTATCACTACCATCCCAATGGTATCCCCATTGTTCCATATAGTCTTCACCAGGTAAAAATTCATCCCCATGCTTGTCTAAAATCGCTTGTAGCTCAGCATATAAATCAGCTTGAATTGATTTATATGCATCTTGACCTACTACATTATTCAATTGATAAGGATCATTCAAATTATCATACAATAACCAAGGGCCATTGAGGTCGCACACATAGGTGTATCTTTCTGTTCTCACCCCTCTATATTCGCGGCCTCCAACCAGATATTTCCATTGGTGAAAAGGAACAGGACAGGTAATGAAGGCGGCCTCTACATCCAATTCCTCCGTTCCTAATAATTGCCCTGTATAATCCACTCCTTCTACCGTTTCTGGAATAGGTAAATTACACATTCCTAAAAGCGTGGGCATAATATCTGGAAATGAAAACATCTTCGTCATTTGCGTTCCTGCTTTTAGCTTAGCTGGATATTTTAGCATAAAAGGGATGTGAATTGACTCTTCCCAGGGCTTTTGCTTTTTTGTTTGTGAGTGAGAATAAAGCATATCGCCATGGTCGGAGGTGAAAACGAAAATGGTGTTTTCTTCTAACCCTAAATTTTTAATTTCTTGTTGTAATTCAGCGATACAATCATCGAGTGCGGTGATATGAGCATAATAGCCTCTGATATCTTCCCTGGCTTTTGCAGCTTTATCTTCCGGCACATTCGGGCGCAATTGAATGTCCATATCTTTGTACATATCCTTATACTCTTTAGGGGCTGTTTGATAAGGCGCATGTGGCGGCCCATATGAAACAAATAAAACAAAGGGCTTCTCTTTATTAGCCTGCATATACTGAATCGCATCCCTGGTTTGAGCAATGGCATCGTAACCTTCCCAGGTGTGTTTTACATTATTTTCATCAAAATAATCCGAGTTGTTGTAGTTGTGGGTGCATTCGTGCACTTTCCAGTAATCAAATCCCTGACGACGATCGGCAGTCACAGGTAATGCTCGTCCTTCATTGTTTTTCATTCCTTTTGGATGACCATTGATATGCCATTTGCCAATATAACCCGTATTGTAACCGTTCTCCTTATACACCTCAGCAATACAATACTCTTCCGTTTTCAGCGGTTTATCATTGTAAAAAAGTCCATGACTAAGAGGATATTTACCTGTCATTAACGAAGCTCGAGCTGGTGTACAAACTGGAATGTTTGAGATGGCATTTGTGAAAACCACAGCTTCTTTAGACAATTTATCAATAGCAGGTGTAATAACCTGTTCGTTACCAACAAAACCAAGATCTTGCGCTCTCCACTGATCGGTTAATACAAAAACCACATTGGGTTGTTTAACTTCTTTTTTTGATTGGCATGACATCATCAAGATTGCCATCATCACACATAAAATAATTCTCATTTTCTAAAATTCTAATGATAAATAAATCACCTTTTTATAACATTCTCTACTGGGCAATGAATAACCACTCCCCCGGTTCAACCAAAAATAATAGATAGTCATCGTCCTCACCCTTCCATGACACCCCATCAGCTTTTGCTTTGTAGTTATTCTTCCATACCAACTCGCCATTTACCCTTACTTCTGATATTTCGCGTCCTTGTTTTGGAATACCTACAACAGCAACCGTATTTTCAGGAGAAACGAGTTCCATCTGATAGTTTTCATCCGTTACTTCCATTGCGATATCAACATTCCCTTTTACAGTTGGGATGGTTTTCTTCAACTGCTTAAAATGAAGTAGCGTTGGCATAATTTGATATTCGCTCCACCCTACTTTGGTCGGTGCTACCCCAGCAATGTATTTAGATAGGATGGTATTGGACCCATTCCATGCGTGGTTGTAACTGCCGCCTTTGGGGAACATTTCGTAAAGCGTGGATAAGCCTGAATTTACTTGACCTTCGTATTGTGATTTCATACGCTCTAATGAAAGTTCTGGCGCTCCGGCAATAAATAAAGCCTCTTCGGCCACCCATTCAAAATGCGGACTGCTGTATTTAATAGGCACCAATACATTTTCGACAATGGCTTCGTAGTTTTCTGGTTTTGCCAGGCCTGATGTAACTGCCAGAGCATTGGCCCGGTCGTCTTTCAACTTACCATCGGAACTGTAGTATCCATCTTTCCAAAATGCCTTATCGTAATTTTCTTTGATGCTATTAATACGCTCGGAGTAAAATGCCAGGTGCTCCTTTATTCCGAGAACTTCAGCCATTTTTCTTGCTTCAATTAAAGCCTGGTAATAATACGCCGGTTGCATGGGTTGTGCATCTATAGTACCTTTTACACCCCAATCCAGCCAGTCCCACGAATCAGGACTTTGGCCTTTGCGGTACTGAGGCAAACCATTACTTTCCATTGGGAAAAGGGCTAAATAATCATACACATACGGATAGGCTATTTCCAGTGTTTCCAGGTCGCCGGTATTGAAATAGTAAGGCCAAACCACCTGGGCGATAAACTGTAGGCTCTGACCAACGAGTTCACGAACACGAAGTGGACCCAGTGCACCAAGCACACCATCCTGACTAAAACGTACAGTCTGTAAAATGGCCTTTTTCAGTAATTGACGACCGGCATTGTCCATTGAATAGAACAAATAACCGGTTTGGTCAGCCACATCGCCAATCCACAAAGCACGTTCTCTATCGGGACAATCCATAAAATTATCGCGCGCACAAACAAACAGGGTGTTATTTCCCATTTCCCATAAACGAGTATAAAACGGATCATCCACTTCAAATTTTCCAACCATTTCGCCCACGCTCATCCATCGGTATTTCAAGGCTTTCACCTTAACACCCGCAGGAATGGTGTAGTGCACTTCATGACCACTCATCCAAGAAAAGCTCTCGAAGGATTGCGTACCTTCTTTGGTAATGTAAGTGGCATTGATGCCATTCAGGCGGTTATCGGTCGTCATAAAAATTGTATCACCCGCTTTGGCTTCAATTTCTAAATAGGGAGTAATTTGTTTATTAAAAAGTAAGCGACATTTTATGGTTTTCCCTTGACTTGTGAAAGGTAATTTTAAGTCGGAATGATTGTCATAGTTCTGCAAACCATGATTGACTAAGTGCGGTACGATATTCTTTTCTGTATTATACCAGGGGGCAATACCTACCGCTCCTTTTTCAATGGCAGCAGGCCACTCTTTATCTGAGAAATCGGATGTATACCAGGCCTTATCCGACCAATCATTCATCGCTAGTTGCGCATCAAACTTCACACTGTACTGAACCAAATTTTTGCTGGCCGGATCAATGGTATTATCATATGCAGGATGCTGTATTGCTTTCCATGAAGCATCTGAGACCACTTTTTGTTTTCCAATAAGTGAAGAAAATAACAGGCCTCCTTTTTTACTATCGATGTGCGTTCCTTTATGGGTTTCGCGTCCCCAATACCACACCAAAACGGCAATTGTATTTTCACCTTTCTTTAAATAAGGTTGAATATTTACGGTTTCATACCACGAGTTGGCCGGGGTTATTTGTTTTTTTCTAACCCACTCACCAGCCTGACTTGGCCCTCTAGACAATCCACCTTCGAACAGTACCAACTCGCCATTGATCCAAAGCCAAAATTTACTATCCACAGAAATCTGTGCTTCCACCACCTCAGGTACTTCATCAATGCTTACTGTTTTTCTAAAACTCATCCAGGTGTTGGATGGTCCATCCTCTTGTTGCCAAATCCACCGGGCGTTTTTCCAATTGGCAGCATTTGCATGGTGTGTTGTAAAAATAATGATTGCAACGAATAGCATTTTTTTCATCTGTATATAATTTTATTTTTTTATCAGATGGTTCCGATAGCCATCGGAAGCCACATGTTTCATGTATCTTTTTTTTAAGTGTTTTGCGGATCTCGCCGATTATTTATTGTCTTTTTAAAAGCATTATTTGTGTTGGCTCGTTTTTATATTGATGAACATTTAATCATTCTTTTTTGTGATGATTTGGACTGGCCCAATTAGGCCAGAAGGTAGCAAGCTGCTGTTTTTAGTAAATTTACGGATATTCGTTTGCGTATATCTTTCTTCTTCAGGAAGAAACTCATCACCAATAAGGCGATTGGGCCAGAGGTTGACCACCGCAATCTCCAGTTGGTTGCCTTTGGCCCTGACATGCGAGGTGATATCGACACGAAAAGGTTTTGTCCAGGCTACGCCTAAATCGACGCCGTTTAATTTCACCTGAGCTAATTCGTGTACTTTTCCTAAATCGAGATAAAGCTCGCCATCCTCATTCCAATTATTACAATCAAAAGACTTGTGGTATGTCGCTGTGCCTGAATAATATTTGATTCCTGCATCAGTATGCTTTGACCAATCACTTAGGTTTTTAAAGATCACAGATTCGGGCCCTCCCCATTTTTTATCAAAATGCACTTCCCAAGCCCCTTCTATTTGTTGTACCGGTTTAAATGTCGGCCAGTTTGAAGCTGAATTCTGTACCGATATTGGTTCTTTAAAAACAACAAAGTATGATGAACAAGGTCCAAATTCCATTGGAATGATGGTACGGCCGTTTTCAACCTTAAACTTGGTTAAAATACGTGTTTCTCCCGTCACTGGATCCCACAATTCGGGTTGCTTGCCACTTACCCTGAATGTACATTCCACTTTCTCACTTGGCTGCCATCGACTGGCAAGGTAATAAATATCTCCATCTTCTGTTTTGCGATGAATAAAATCCACCACTCCGGCATCGCTTAAACCTGAACACTCAAAATCGGGAAGTATGTTCTTGTTTTGCAAGACCTCACGTATGCTTCGGTTCCACACCACTTGTCCTTTCCCAAAGGCGTTTTCGCCTTCCTCTGTATTGCCCCAAATGCGCTTCAATAGTTTTTGATACTCAGCGGCATCATCCGCTTTACTCAACATTGGGATTTCTATTTTGCCCATAACCGTTGCTCCCTGCTCAACCAGGCTCACTATCTTTTTGAGCGCATTTAACGACACGGGTGTTTTTTCATCGATCACCAAAAGCTTGTAATCCATGCCGTCGGGCAATATGAGCTTTCCGTTTTGCACGTCAAGTCGGGTTAACAGTACCTCCTCATTGCACTTGTCGTAATCGTAGCCAGCGCCCAAACTCGCGGGTGGGTTTTTCATGCCATCAGCCCATTCTAAAGCATCTGCACCCCTTCTCAAGCCATGTCCGTTATAAATTAGCACATCGGCAGCAAACAAGCCTTGTTGAAGCATGTAGGAACAGCGTGAAAGATACGTAACAAAAGGTGCCGATTGATTCCACCATGTATTTGTGCGGTCGAAATGCGTTCCGGCACTATGGGTTAAACCCGGCACCTCGGTCACCGACGGACGATGGGTAAAGGTGTGGAAGCAAATCCAGTTCAAGCCATCGCAAAAGGCCTGATCGGCAGCAGCTTTCATCATAAATGGCGACACCTCCCAGTTGGGACCCACCGAGGTAAACGATTCAGCAAAAACCTGCCTGATGCCATAAATATGAGCCGATGTTGCTGCCTCGCGCACAAAAAAACGACCACTGGGCTTTTCGCGGTGAGGCGAAGGCATCCAAAACTCGCCCATCGCCACATCACATTTGCTAACACATTTTTTCAAATCAGCCTGATACTGGTGCGGGCCTGCTGCCTCGGCATAGGATTGTAAGCCCTGTTCATGAGCCACTTCCTGCTGCCTTCCATAGTGATTTTCGGAAATCAAATCGCTAATGGTTAATTGGAAATCATTTATAAAATGTTTCGTAGATTCTTCTGAATCAATGCTTACACCAATTAGTGCAGGCAGATGTTTTAACATATCATAGCCACGGCGTTCTTTAAATTCCTGTGGGAAATGTTTCGTCCAGTTTGGATCACCTGCTTCCCAACTATCGCACTCAACGTACTTAAATGCGACCCGTTCATCATCACTCATTTCACTTAATAGTAAACCTGCTGTATTTGCCCAATGCAGATCAAAAACCTCTTTGCTCAAGTGATCAATATAAAAAATGCCTCCCAAATTTCGCCCAGTTGGACGATAGCCGAAACGAATAATTCGCCACTGGCCTTGCGGAGCCTCCCATTTTAGATAACCATTTTCATCCAATTTATCGGTAATATCAAGTACTTCATTCAATTTCAGATTTCGCTTTTCAGGAATGGCCAAAACAGCAACATCATTGTAAAAGGCGTTTTGAGCATCCTTTACGACCTGATTTTCAGGCTGCCTTTTTGTTTGAACCGGCGTGTGCGGTTTTTCAAGCGTTTGCTCTATCCGCTGGCCTCCAACTACTGTTGTATCATCCCAAACCAACTCCTGCTGACCGTAATTGGGCGTTACCCAGGGAGCAGCACAACCGGCGGGTCCTATGAACACACCAAAATCCAATCCCAGTCTACCAGCTTCTTTCGATGCAAAACGCACCATATCACGCCAGGGCTTTGACCACATTTCCATTTTCTCCATTGGCTGAGCCAGACTTCCGCCTTTGTATTCATCAGTCAGTTCATACCTTATTTCGGTGGTATCGATGATGGTAAGCTTTTTCCACTTATTGGGGCCAAAAGGCCCAACTCCTCCATCCAGAACCATGCAGCCAGAAAGGCCTTTCGCCTTCATTTCTTCCAGATCGAGCGTAATGGCCTCTTTCGTTGTAGGTGTTTGAAGCCACCACCACCATGCCTGCGGACGAACCTCATGGGGTGGGTTTTTAAAGTTTGAGGCAAGCTGATCCTCCTTTTGCAATGGCGCAAAACAAGACGTTAGCACCAATAACCATGCAATTACAAATCCACTTCTTATATTTAACCAATACTCTTTTTGCATCGATAGTGTTAACTGTTCTTGTTTTAAAAAATCTTTATCTCTGAAATAGAGGGGGCCGTTTGGGCATCCATCATAAATATCCTGCACTTTGTAGCTGTAACTGTTTCAAAACGATGGTTTTTATTGCTACCACATGTTGTTCCATTTACAAGGTCGATCCAATCACCATTATCAAAGTATTGAAGTTTATAAGCCGTAATATTATTATCTACCTCATCAATAACAATTTGGCTAAAGCGTTGCGGTTTTAACCATTCAACTTCTAAATATTGATTTTTTGCGGCATCAGCTAACCAGCAAGTCTCTGCATCTTCGTCGTTGGCTTTAAAGGCTTCAAACCCGGGTAATTTTTCGGTTTCAATAAACATAGAAGAAGCATTCATTCTACCCAAAGTGGCCAGGTTTTGCGACGCTATTATCGGATCAGGGAAGGATACTTCGGGTAAGGTTTCTACCACAAAATCATACACACCGGAAACAACATTATATATTACATAGTTTCCGACAGCATCACTTTTTTCTGTTCCTGCATAGGATATTCCCTCGGCGTTTTCTGCCCGTGTATTCCCTTCTTTCACAACCTTTTTATCAGTCGCCGGCAAATATACTTTTGCGCTTGTATTGGCAGGAATTTCAATGTGAAAGCTTGCTCCTTTTTCGTATTTCTTCCAATTAACCACCACATTACCATACAGGGATTCATACGCAGTATTTGCGAAAGCAATATCGTCAACAAGAGTGGGTTTAATACGCATGTGTTGCATACCTGCACCATCAGCATTTGGGCGTATGCCTCCAAAACCTTTGATAAAATAGCCTCCAATGCCTGTATAGCAGGTATGAATTTGACTTACTCCAACAGCAGACCAGCGCTCTGGCCAAACAGTTTTCCCTTGCCCGATAAAATAACCATAACTCGGGTGGTGCTTGTCTCGAAGTAGCTCATAAATTAAATCCATGCGTTCACCCGATTCAATAAAATAGCGTGTGTACAATGCCTGTCCTGAACTTCCTGTATCGTAGTAAGGAAATTTATAGAGTACATTATCCACCAAATTATCATATACTTTTTTGCGTTCAGTCTCTGGAGTTACGCCAGCCAAAAGGGCAAAAGCCTGATCGACCTGTAAGCCATCCACATACTTGCCTGTCTCTGGATTGTATGATAGTCTATGAGTCGATTCGCGCTGCACTTTTAATCGTTCGGCATATATCCTGGCATCTTCTGTTTTACCTAAAACCTTCGCGATTTGCATCGCATTGTCTAACATATAGGCGTATACACAATTGTTAAAATGGATGGCTGCAGGAGAATTACTGCTAGTCCAAAAATTACCTCGCGGAGTACACCAATCACCCAAGCCTGGAAATGCTCTAGCTCCTTGCTCACCAGTTATTAATGCGCCACCTGTTTCATAATTAGAATTCTTATACATCCACGTCATCCATTTTTTCATGGCGTCGTAATTATCTTCCAATACTTTTTTGTCGCCCAACATGCTGTAGGTTTCCCAAACCGTTAAGGGATTATTGGCTTTCCACATTAAAAACGGTCGGTCATTTTCATTTATAATGCCCCTTATTTGACCATCGGGAAGTTGTGCATCTCTTGTATATTGCAGATATTGATCCATATAAGCACCACTCTCGAAATTGGGCAGCGCATCACCATACATGGCTGCAACCGTTACTTCTCCCCAGCCTCTGCGTTCACGGTGTGGACAATCGACCAATATACCGTCCATGGTATTTGCTAAGTAGGTAGCAAGGTTTATGTTGTATATTTTATTGAGTAATGGATCTGATGATTCAAATTGACTGATCTGTTTACGATTATTCGTCACCACATAGCCTTTGATGTCGGATAAGTTAGGTTCATATTTTAGGCCATAAACGGTCATCCAGCGTCCGCCTGCCACATTAAAACGGTTGGCAAATTTACCTTCACCCGATTTTCCAAAAATGTATTTGCTTTTTTGCTTCCAATTAGATCGCACATCTTCTACATCGCTTATTTCAAATACAATAGAATCTCCTTCTTTTCCTTGAAATAAATCCATTTCAAAAAAACCCGTATAGTTTTCGCCCATATCTACCCTATAAGTACCATCGTCATTTTGGGTGATGGCCATAGGTGTAATTTCTCTGAATTTAATTTGAGGCTCTACCATTTGAGCACTTAGTTGTGCGGTAATGCTACTGAATTTTCTATTTTTAAATTTATTTTTACCTATTAGTTTATCTTCTTTAACCTCAAAAGAATCATTGATTTTTTCGAGTGATGCATTTAATTTTTCAGCATTGTAAGAACTGGCATTGCCCCAATCAGCATCGTTATATGCAATGGCATTCCAATCATCTTCCTTAAACCTGTCATCTATGGTTTCACCACCAAAATCTAAAATATCCCAATCGCCATAATAAGAACTATGGCTTTTTTTACATTTCCAGGTTTCATCAGTCCCGAATACCATTTCACCCTTACTAGTCAATATATTCGTTTGCGCTTTAAACACAAACGGTGGATTACGATAATCAATAATGCGATCCCAACGTGCCCAACCTGCTGCATGCCAAATGGCAATTACATTATCACCTACATTCAAAAATTGAGTAATATCATAGGTCAAATAAGGAATTCGTTTTTTCATATAAGAAGAAACCGGGTTCATTACATTATCTGTTACTTTTTTACCATTCACATATAATTCGTGATAACCAAAAGAACCTACATAAACAAAGGCAGATGTTGCTTTTTCATTTAACTTAAAAGTTTTTCTATACCAGTTATGATCTGTCTTTTCCTGATCCGGTTTCAGAATCCATTCGCCTTTCCAATCCGATTGTTTTAACAAGCCCATAGAAAAATACCCGGCTTCACTCCAATCAGAGCTCTTCCCATCAGCATCCCACACTTTTACTTTCCAGAAATACTTTGTTGCAGACTTTAAAGCCTGTCCCTGATAGGTATTGTTCACCGATTGGCTGCTTACAACCTTCCCAGAATCCCACAAATCTCCCTTGTTACCATTCAAATTATCTAAACTGCTCGCTACCAGAATTCGATAGGCTGTTTGCTTTTGCCCACGTGTATTTAGCGGATCAATTATTTTCCAGCTTAAACGAGGGGACTCATTATCAATACCCAATGGATTCACGCGATATTCACATCGTAAATCCTGGGTCTTCAAACCATTTCCGAATACTGAAATTGATAGCAAACTGAACAGCAAAATAGTTGCGTTTGATTTGAGATGTATCTTTCGTTTCATTCTTTTTACTCTTTGGTATTTAGTTATCAGGGTTTAATAATCTTAACCTCTTTTGGCGCTTTTATTTCAGATTTTATGTTCCCTTTACTGTCCTTTGTATGCTTAATATGCACCAGACCATAAGGCGTAGGATAGGTTCCTTCCACCCATTCCAGATCTCCCAGGTGTGGTTCTATGCTTATTTTCTTACAGCCAGGAGCCACTATATTTACACCAAGAACGTATTGCGACAACCACGCTGTTGGGCCTGATGCCCAGCCATGACAAAAGCTATGTCTGAGGCCAACGTAGCAATATTTACCATAGGTTCTATGTACATCCACTTTATCATCGGGAACGATTTCATCAATACGCCCGGCATTATCCAACCAGTCAATATCAAAATCCTCCCAAAACGAGGTGGCTCCCAAATCGAGCATTCCGCCCCAGTACTTTCTAATCACATCGATTGCTCCTTGATGGTTTCCACCCAGAGCCATGGCATTTAAGACGTAATAGCCGTAGAATGTAGAAATGTCTTTAACACCATCTTTTACCAATAAGTCATCATTTACCACTTTAGGATCTAAGATGCCTGACATCGCCAACAATGCCCCTGGCGATTTTCGTGAAGGAAACGTGTGTTTATAACTTTTCACTTTTTGAGATACCAACTTGTAATGCGCAGCTTTCTCATTGTTTTTTAATGATAAGGCAATATCTTCACCTGCATCGAAGGACATGGCCAGCAAAGCTTGCATGCCCTTTCTCACCTCAACCTGGTCACTTCGGGTAGGCCAATCCAGGAAACACTCGCCTTCAAAACTTTCCTTTCCTTCACTATCAATATTTTCTTCTAAAACTGCTAATAAGCCATAAATGTATTCTTTGTGTTTTTCCAGATAATTCAAATCACCAGTATTCATGAACCATTGGTGCTGAATAAGCAGCCACCACATAGAGTATGAGTGAAATTTACCATTCATCCAACCGGGGAGGGGTGTAATTTCTTCCATTAAATCCAGGGATTTTGTCACCACCTCATTGGCTCCAAAAGCCGCAAGAATGGTCATGACTTCGGGGTGCATATCCCCCACCCAAACGAGGCGGTCGCGTTTGATGCCGTCCCATAAATACTCTTGCATGTTAAGATGAACGGTATAAGCACCTGTTTTCCAGATTTTATTCAGGCGTTCGTCATTTGATTTAAAAGAACCCAAATAAGGAATATCACGCATAACAGATATTGCACTTATTTCCTTCAAATGCAACACCCGGTCCTTGTCCAGTAAATCAATGCGTACAAAACGAAAGCCCGTATTCCCTACTTCTATTTTTCCACACCACGGTAGCGCTAGTTTCATGTCTCTCACCGCATGGTCATTTGTGGCACCATCTTCGCCTACGTTAGACATCGCCTCAGAAACCGACTCGCCAAAACGAATCCGAACTTTGATGGGTTCTTTCCCCTTAAACATTGCAGTAACAATCTCCAAACCGCCATGCATCTCTTTACCAAAGTCCAATAAAATAGCGGCTGTCCCATCGCTATTGTTGAATTCTATCAAATCGTTCTTTTTTGTTGTGCTTTGATGTCTACCTGCTTGCAGAAGTTGTTGTGTGTTTTTTACAATACCAGATTTCCAAACTATTCTAGTTGGTGTAATGTAAGTGCGCTCAATTTTATAAGAGTACTCATCGCCCTCTTTCTGTGCAGAATGTGGGTTATTACATCCAATTATACTGCCAAATATCAATATCGTTACTACTATTTTTTTCATCTTAGAACTGAATAATTCATTCTCTAATGGCTGATCATATTTTTCACAGCTTTATTTTTTGAAATTTATATCTAACAAATTTTAACTACATCCATATCAAGGATGTGCCCCAGCTTTTCAATTTTGTTGGCAATATGCCCCACACCGATTGAACAATGATGTGCCGGTCCCTGCTTCGACCACTGATTTATGAATTCTCTGGCTCCAATGGAAAATCGATACCTACTATTGGTATTGCCAATCTGAAGGATTGGTCCTTCTACTGATTCTCCTTCTGCTACCAATAAAAATACCTTTTCTTTGTCTTCTACTACCGAAAGAATGGTAACAGGGCCATGTTTCACAGTCATTTGAATGGATAAACCTTTCCCAGGCTTACCATGATAGATTGGAAGCGGCACCAATTGTACATTTCCTTCTGCAATGGCAAAATGAGCCGGCCCATCGTGGCCCAACATCACAATATCATCGTTGAAATCCATGGCATAGAACTCGGAGAATGAACCACCTACCCCAAAGGAATCCATAATTTTCATGGCCTGTGCATTTTTCACTTCGCACTCTCCTGCCACCGGAATATTTTTGCCTGTAAGCAATGTATTTCCGGCAATGACCGAAGTGACAATGTTTTCGTAGTCGTTACCGGCTTCTCCCTCGTAGTAATAGGCCATAGCGCCCAGTTTGTGGGCTTCAACCAATTTATCAAGTGCAACGGATGTTCGGGCGGCACGTTTAATTTCTTTCTGTTCGCATGCATCCACGACTTCAAAAGTGGCGTTGAACTCATTTATTTTAGCTTCTAATTCGGCATCCGTCGCTTCGTCGTGGTATTTTTTCACCTCACACATTTCAAGCAATTCGATGTGTGTACCAAATGCGGCTGTCTGTTTGGTAAGATCAGTATAAACATCCAGCATGCCGCCGTAATAATGCCCCAACACGCCCAGACGGTTATTTCGCATCACCCTTGCGACAGTTGCGGCTTCAATCCAGCCATGTATTTCATCCCAAACAGACTGCTCACCCAAATAACCGGTAACAATATCGTAAGCGATTCCGGCACGATTAAACACATTGGCGATTTCAGGTACAGAACATGCCTGACAATGCGCCAACCATTCCCCGGTCATTTTTCCACGATCACCCAACATATTAAAGCTTTCATAATCAATGGCAGCTACCGGCTGAATATTTAATATAATGAGAGGACATTTCAACTTTTGAGCTATCGGTAAAACAGTTGAAGACAAAGCATAGGTTGACACGTAAAGAAAAACAATGTCCACATCATTGTTCTTTAGGTATTCACCGGATTCCCTGGCTTTCCCGGGAGAATCCACTAAACCGGCATCCATCACATCGGCACCAAATTCCACCATTTTATGGGCAATCTGTTTTTGGTAGGCAGTTAGTCTCTCCAATAATCCATCAAATTGGTCCCAATATGTATTTAAACCGATGCCGAACAAACCTATTTTCACCATTTCTATATTTTTTTGATATATTTCCTGAAACACCGTTAAAAAACGTTCTCCTCCATTACTTATTTAGAGTCGTTAATCGCACAGGTCCAGACAATCCGGAAGAAAGCAATGCGAAGCATGCTTTCCACCATGGACAAATCCGATTTTTAAAGCATAATACAAACTAGAAATGATATTAGATTGTAATAATACTGTTTTAGCATAAACATTTCAGCCGACCATCGCCTTCGGTAATGGTATGATTTGATATCTCAGCAGAATGTAACAACACTTCAGACCAATTTCTTATTCACACACACTAAAAGTTCTATTTACGCTATTTTTAGTATATTTAATGCCAATATTAGATATATAATATATCTTTTAAAATGGAGAATTTGACAAATTAGGTACACAAAATGACATCAGACTTGAACAGCTTCAAGAAGTACCTCATCATTTCTGAGCTAGATCATAAATGGGGCTTTATTATTAACGATACCGGATATGCCACCTATATAAAAGATTCGGATTATCCTTCAAAAGGACATCCCGGTGCATACATGTTCTCCTGGGAAACAGGGCGTATTATTGAGGAATATCATCTGGTACTTATATCCAAAGGAGCCGGGGTGTTTGAGAGCAAATCAGCCGGGAGACGAAAAATACAAGCGGGAGATGGCTTTTTAGTGTTCCCCGGAGAATGGCATAGGTACAAACCACTAAAAAAATCAGGATGGACAGAGCACTGGGTTGGGTTTTCTGGCCCTATGGCTGATGAAATCATGAAGGACTATTTTTTTAATAAAGCGCATCCTGTGGCTCAAAAATTCAACAACCAACTGGTATCTAAACTTTTCAAAACGCTGCACCAACTAATTAAAGAAGAACCTTTTGGATTTCAACGCTCCGCATCAGCGATTTGCATGCAATTAGTGACAGAGTTTTGCAATACACAACACGGGTCAGAATTAAAACACGCCTCCCCGATTTCACGGGCAAAACATATTATGAACGAAAAAATTGATGAAGAAATCGATTTTATGACTCTTGCCAGCAATCTAAGGATCAGCTATTCGAAATTCAGAAGTGATTTCAAACGACAAACCGGTTTGGCTCCGTTGCAATATTTTCTATTGCTAAAGATTGAAAAAGCGAAGGAGCTCCTGCTTAGCTCACAGTTGAGTGGAAAGGAGATTGCCTGTGTTTTGGGATTTAAATCGGATCATTATTTCAATCGCATCTTCAGGCAAAAAACGGGAGTTACACCAAAAGAATTCAGAACAACCCAAAGATAGAACCTAACCTGTGCCAAAAAAACCAGGATTGCACATATTTCGCACAATTCTGGTTCTTAAAAGGGGATTATCAGAACGTTAGCTTATTTAAAATTATTCAAATAAAACCAATAAAAGGTTTATTTTCCACCAAATAACTTATAAACTTCAGCCCCTGCACTTAAAAAGGCTCCAGTTCCATAAACCTCGGTTTTATCAGGCCATGCTTTTCCTGGCGCGGCACCAATCGGTTGGACATAGCCCAACATCCCATCTTCGGTAATATGGCTAAGCATTGCATTCCAACCTTTGATGGTTGCTGGTTCATATTTCTCATTGTCTAAAATACCCTTATTGATTCCCCATGCCAATCCATATACAAAGAAAGATGAACCACTGGTTTCGGGCGTTGGGTAAAACGCATCACCCAGCAAACTCATTGCCCAGTGTCCTTTTTCTGTTTGAATTTCTATGAGCTTTTTCGCCATCTTCTTATAAATTTTAAGAAAATATTTGTACTCCTTTGAGCCGGGATCCAGTTCTTCCATCACATTAGTAAGTCCGGCAAACACCCAACCGTTGCCACGTCCCCAGAAAATTTTAGTCCCATTATCCAATTTACCCATATAGCTTTGATCGCGATAATAAAGGTTTTCCTTTTTATCGAACAGATAATCCGTGGTGGCTTTAAACTCTTTCATCAAAAAGTTAAGATACTTTTCATCCCCTGTTTCCTTATACAGTTTTGCCCAAACTGGGGGTGACATAAACAGGGCGTCACACCAACTCCAACGATCATGCTTATAAAAAGCGTTGCCTACCCACTGTAAGGATGTATTTGCCGGATGATAATAAATGTATTCCAATTGTTTTTGTGTCGGGGCCAACATCTTTTCATCCCCATATTTTCGAAACAGTTCGATGTACATCTGCCCTACTGTATGATCATCGGCATGATACATCCGCTCATGTAACTTCCATTCGTGCGCTTCTGAAATTTGCTTCATCCAATTCCAATAGGTGTCATCATCCGCCATTTCAGCCCACTTGACCATTCCCACATACAAGGCACCATTGGTCCATGCCAGGGGGTGATGCGGTTCATTTCGCCCACTGTAAGTGTCTTTAAAATGCTCTATCTGCCAGTCGGCAACCCGTTTCATAGCCTTCTTTACATCCTCAGGCCTATTTGTCTGGGCATTTGTAAAAATACTCAGAGCCACAAACAAAAACAATCCAATTATACGTCTCATAAATCTTACTTTTAACTAAAAAGAAATCAATAATTTTAAATTTTAGTATTCAATTTTACGCTTTAAAGGTATTGAAGTTAACAAAATCAAAAAAACCAAAAATTCATCACTTTATTTGGCACCCTATCTGAATGAAGATTCATTTCACACCTTTGCTTCACATACTACGATCGTCACCATCGATCTAAAAGTCAACATACGACACAATCTCAATGGTAACAGTTACAGACTGTTCACCCTCAGGAATCGTTGCAATCACAGGAATTGCCTCTACACCTGGAACCTGATTAAACGTGCGGGTTCCCGACATGCTTTTTATACCAAGGGGTGCATTTGCTTTGACAAGCACCAGCCCATTGCTTTTTTCAATTGTCATTTCGGAAGGTGAATTCCAGGAAATTTTTTCTCCTGTTTGTGAAACGATGGGCAATACCAGTGCAGTTTTTCCTATAATATCCTGATAAGTTGATACCGCTATCTGCATTTTATCTACAGTACAGGTATAGGTTAATTTAAACTGATTGGCTGTGCCGTTTACGACATCACGCGATTCGTTTTTTAGGAGAACATCTGCATCTATGCCTATTTTTCCGTCCACATCCGCTGACTTAAAAGTTGCGGTAAGATCAAATAGGTTGGTGAACCAAACCCCATCTTTATAGGTCTCTACTCGTGGTGTAAGAGCAATATCCTCACCGGCTGCCTCCTGTTGATTATTCACTTCAACCAACTTATAAACAGCCATGCTTGCAGTTAATATTGTGCCTACTTTGGCGTGATATAACATGGCCAATGCCCCGCCGGTAGCCTGACGGTAGTCATGCTTGTAATGGTACTCCGCATCGTAAGCAGATATCGTTCCTCGCCAATCACCCCGGGCAAAAAGCGAAACATCCAGGTCTTTATAGTATGTCAGGCCATCAACCACTTCACGAGGCAAAGGTATATTGGTGTTTTGTTCTGGCAAATGCGCCCAATGGTCCAACAAAGAAGCCAAAGGTTTTGCGTGTGCAAAGGTATGATGCACACACGGTTTAACCCCATGCGACACAAAGTGTGGACCACCATGCAAGAGTCCGTTTGCTGTGCAGCGCCTGAGCAGCTCTGTGTTTTTAATGGCTGCAGTAGCATAGGCACCATTGTACTTAGCCATCATTGCAAACGCAGGTTGACTCCCATCACAGGTGCGACTTCCCCAGTAACTCCATTTGTATTGTCGTGTTCCCCAACTGTTGTCCCAGGCGCCATCAGGCAACATAAATGCCAAATGACTGTCCAGAGATTTTTGCAGAATCTGAAGCAATTCTTCATCCTTTTCGTGCAGGGCATACATTACCAGTCCGTTTAGGGTTTCTTCTACATTGTACCCTAAATCAACCCCTTTTAATCCCTTGGCGCTTGTTTTGTTAGAATCAGGTTTAATTTCACCAAAGAGCAGATTGTTATTCTTTGTAAAATAGGCTTTTACATCGGCCGCGAGGCGATGACTTTTAACTATAAAGCTATCATTTCCAAGGACACGACCTAAAAGATTTAGTCCATATACAGCAGTTCCACCATAGTTAATATTCGTAAATGAAATTGTAAAAGTCTTGTAAATATAGTCCCCCACCCGAGCCAAACGATCCATCCATTGCTGCCGCAAATCATCATCCAGAATATGTCCATGATAGTGAAGTCCTTCGGCCAGAGCAATGGCCCCAAAGACCGATATTCCCTTCCAGGATTTTGGATTTGGAATCACGGTCCAACTTCCATCTTCCTGCGACACGTTGTTTTCAGCCCATTGCATTACTAAAACCGCCGCATCTAAATACTTCTTTTCTCCAGTTTTATCCGCCATAAACATAAAAGGATAAACCGCATCCATGCACCGACCATGAATATGTAAACAGGAGGGACAATCAAGAGATCCATGCACTGTCATATCATTCGGATTTACAACCTGAATATGGATCATGCCATCACACCAATCCTTAAGGAGGGAGTAGTACAGCTTCATGGTTTCCTTTGAATGCCCTGTGTCATTGAAGGGTGCATTGCATGCCTTTAGGGGTGCCAGTGAAAATCCTAAACCGGTAATGGCCGATAGTCGAATAAAACCTCTTCTTTCCATTTCTTAATCAATAAAGAGTTCATCAATGTAAGGTCCGCTTTCTCCGGACGTTTCGAGCCTAATATGATTTGCGCCCGATTTAAAATTCACAATTGTATTTACAAATTTCCAATTCTGAACCCATCCGCCGGTTGCTTCAAATTCAAAAGTAAGCACGTATTCATTATTCACAAATAGTTTCATGGGATAGTACTTATCAGTATCATTGTGCATGTACCTGAATCGAATGCTGTAATCGCCTGCTTCACCATCATTTTCTTTGTACCAGGTAACAGCACCTTCTCTACCCTGAAACATAACATAACCACTGCCCTTAAAATGATGTGCGTCGTTATCAGCCACGGCACCTCCCTCAAGCGTCGCATCTTCTGCAGGGATATTCACACCTCTGCCTTTCCACATATCTGCAGCATGTTCGTTTCCCCAAAACAGACCTTCATCTTTTCCAAAGACCTCATCCATTTTTAAAACAATGGTCTCCCCTTGCAGTACAATGGCCTTTACAGTGGTTCCATCAAGTACTTCAAAAGGTTTTGTATACGTGATGCCGTGCGTCTCCGGACTTGTACCATCGACGGTGTATTTTATGTCTAAATTACAATCTGTTTCATTCCCAAGAATGACGGATTGATTTGCGTCAATTGCAATTGTTTTGGACAGACGCAATGCTTTATCACCCAAAATAGATGCATAAATAACGGATCCCTGTTGAGCATTTTCTTTCTCTTCTAGAAACAGCCTTACTTTTCCGAAAAACATTTGTCTGAAGTTTTCTTTTGTACGACTCACCTGATCGATTGGATTTCCATTTTCGATGGACACTTTCTTTAAATCTCCCTGTAGCTTGTAATACACCTTATTTTCGGCATATGGAAACAGGTTTCCATGCGCATCCATCCCTTCAGTTGTGATTATATAACTCGTGGGGAAACCATCTTCAGCATTTAACCTTGTAAGTGTGTTCCGCAATTTCGATGGCTGTTTGCTTGTGCTAAACGAAGTTCGTTTGACTTCTTTACCATTGTTAAAAGCAACGGCTTCTATGGTCCCGGTATGAAAAGGGACCATCCACTCGCATTGCATTTCGTTCCAAACCGTCCCGGGCTTATCTTTTCCCAATGATTTTCCATTTAAGAACAATTCTACTTCTTCTGCATTGGAATACACCCATACGGGAATTAGCGTCCCCTCTTTCATACCTGGGTGTGTCCAACCCGGAAGCATATGAAGCATTGTTTTGGTGGTCCACTGACTTTGATAGAAATAATACAAATCCTTCTGAAAGCCAGCCACATCAAGCACGCCTCCCATAAATAAATTAAAAGGCAAGCCACCATGTGCTAAACCTGCTTCGCCGTAATAATCAAAACCTGTCCAACGGAAATGGCCACTGTGCCAGGGGGTATCCCGCATTACCTCCCAGTTTTTTCTTGCACAAATTCGAACCGTTGCATTGTCGTAAGATGAATTGAAGCGTTGCTTTCTGTTTTTCCAGTCTTTAGGATTTAATCCTTCATAAAAGAAAATCTCTTTTTCTGTTAAATCCGGCAAAGGGTAAGTCCCTGGCAATTCATTATCGCGCCACCATGTTTGTGTGCGGTAATAGCCCCGTGTTTGCCATGTATGTGGGGCTTCTGTTGAGACAAATGGTTTATCAAATGTACTATTTTCGAGAAATAATTGCGTTTCTGAACCGCCATTAACCCCGATGATATCCATGTCTTCGCTATTCCCCGCACCGGAGGTAAATAAACGGGTGCTGTCTAAACTTTTGCCAAAAGCGACCAGTTCAGGTGCAACATCACTGTGCGTTTCATTGCCCAGGCTATACACAAAAATGCTTGGATGATTGCGATCCCGCGTAATCCATTCTTCCATGTCACGCTTCCACCAGGTGTCAAAAGCCTGTTTTCCATAATCTTCTGGTGCTTTTTTGTGCCAGCCGTCAAAGATCTCATCCATTACCAACAAGCCAATTTCATCGCAAATATCATAAAACATGGGCGGTGTTGGATTGTGAGACGGACGAATGGCATTGATCCCCATCTCTTTTAACAGCTGTAGTTTCCATCGCAACATTGGCTTTGTCCACGCACCTCCGACGGGTCCTCCTTCCCAATGTTCGCAAACGCCCTTAAGTTTTACATTCTGTCCATTTAGCCAGAACCCTGTTTCTGTTTTCCATTCTACTGTTCTGAATCCAAAAGGTGTTCTGACTTCATCAATCACATCTTTCCCATCGTAAATCTGTGAAACAAGTGTATATAAAAACGGTGTTTCCGGACTCCATAATTTTGGTTTTTTTACGACCAGTTCGCTTTCTACATTTTGAGCTTTGTTTAATTTTTGAGTACTGTAAATCAGCGTCTCACCTGAAGGAGAAAGGATACGGTTTTTTAATACCTTGTTTTTGGGATCGCCAAGGATGTGTAGGTGGGTTTTCACAGAGGCTTTTGAACTGCCTATCTCCGGGGTAGTTATACATATTCCATTTGGGGCTATGTGTGTTGGATGCACTTCTGTTAAGGTAACCGGCGCATAAATACCGCAGGGATGGTACCAACGAGCCGAAGGTTCCAACCCATTATCAACTCTCACTGCAATTCGGTTGCTTCCTTCCTTTAAATAATTTGAAATATCGTAACGAAAACTGATGTAACCATAGGGTCTTTTCCCAAGGTAATGACCATTTATCCAGACTTCACTGTTCATATAAACCCCATCAAACTGAATATAGTTTACCATCGACAAACTCCTTTTATTAACCATAAAAGTTTTGCGATACCAGGCAATTCCTCCATCATGATAACCTCCCCCCTGTCCTTGATCTCCTCCTACTCTAACCCCTTTTTCGAAGGACCAGTCATGTGGAACATTTAAAACACGCCAGGAAGCGTCATCCACATGTTCCTGCCAAAAGGATGCATTGTCCTCCAGAACAAAACGCCAGTTATGATTAAAATTTGTGGTTGTACGTTGCGAAAAAACCAGCATTGAAACAAAAATCATTGCCAACAAAATTCCAGTTCTTCGTTGTTTAAAAATGCCTGATGTGTGCATATTCATTTTATGTTGTTGATTACTTTTTAGCGTTGACCATTTTCTTTTCTAAAACGAATTGCCCAACAGACTTATCCCTTTTTCTGACAATTCGTTCTTACTTATTATTTATTCCAGGAACTATCTTTAGATGCAGATCAGACTTATCCGTCGGCCACTTCAGGATGACCAATTGTTGCCGGCTCTCATCCCATATAAAATCAGCAGGATTACTGTTCTCATCTGTACTAAAAACTTCCAATCCTGTATTTTTTAATGGATTAAAACTCATAACAAACAGATCGTTACATACAACTGAAAATCCATCTGGATAGTGTCGGTCGGCCCCGATAAATAGTTTAGAAGCCCCCTTGCTGTTATCTGTTTTAAGATGGACATCAAGACTTCGCGTGGAGAAATCGTATTTAAAGGCGTGAATATCACCGGCGATACATTGCGGATAAGGGCGTGCTATGATGTCGGTAATGTATTTACGTTCCACAGTGCCAATTGCATTTTTATCGCTAAAAATAGCCCAGGTAGAACGTCCTCCCGCCATAAAATTTTGCATTCTTGGATTACCGGAGAACCATGCTTTTATTGTATTCATTCCCAAACTGTCGAACAGCTCAGCTGTGCGGATGTAAAAATCAATGTAGTTCAATTGCCCAAGATTACCGTTTATTGTTGAATCTGTTGTGGCAAAGGTAGGAAATCCCCATTCACCAATATATACAGGTGCATGAAGCAAGTCAGATTCCTTTTCGAAGCGTAGCAATGTCGGTAATACAAGGTCTTTTTCCTGCTGATAGATGTGAGGCGCAAACAGAATATTCTTCCGGTTTACGCGTCTTGTAATTTCAGCATACTGATTCCCGTTTACTTTTTCTCCTTTATTCATAAAAATGGATTGCAGAAGACAGTATTTGTCAGGATTGACCTTCTGTGATGCATCGATCAATTGCTGATAAAGTGGAATGAGATATTGATTTGTAAGGTCATTATAAGAAATGTCCATTGATAATTTCCTTGGTTCATTTACAATGTCATAACCAATGACGGATGATTCATTTTTGTATCTTTTCCAGACCACCATCCATGCATCCGTATAAATTTGATGTTCATTATTTTCATTCTTCCAGAATTCCTCCCAGGAAAACTTACTAACACCATAAACGGTCATTTTAAATATAGTTGTTAAACCGGCATTTTTCCCAAAATGTACAAGTGAGTCAAGTTTAAGCAAATAATCCTGACTCAATACTGCTCCCGGAAAAGAGCTAAGTCTTCCCAATTCTAAGCGAATCACCTGAGCATTTGCACCAAGCCGAACCATTCGCAAATAATCTTCTTTTGTAAAATTGCCTTCATTCGTAACAACAACATAACCACGATTGATAACATGCCGACCATTTTCATCACGCAGAGCATGATTCATTCCGGCTGATACAAGGAGTGATGAAAAAATAAGAATGCTGGTAATAACAAGACTTTTCATATTTTTGAATGTAAATAGATGATATTAAAAATTGAGCAGAGATCTGGTTTGCATCCCTGAGGCATGCCACATCAGCACAGGCATTTCTGATACAAGCTCCTACAGAAAAACCACATATAATGTGGTTTGTTAATAGATTCAGAATAAGATGTTAACCATTGAAAACTCATGGAATGAGTTTCCAACAGTTAACAAATTGTCCAAATAACTCAACATATACAATCTAAATTAATAAATGATTATTCATATAAACCAGGTCGTATTACTTCAGGATGAATGGCAGGTACCAGTTATTCTCATCCATTAAACGAGCTTTAATTGCAGATCTTTCGTTCTCAGGACGTGATTCTGAAATTTTTGTTGCCAGCCATTCGATTCCATTATTCCCTGCTTTTTCTCGACGTCTTGCCATTCGAACGAAGTCGTAAAAACGTTCTCCTTCAAATGCCAATTCACGGGCACGTTCGTCCATGATAATATCCTCTAAATACAACTGTTGAAGCAAGGTGGAAGCAATGCTTTTATAGCCAATGATTTCGTTCGTATTTGGGTCAAATATGTAATAACGATCCCTGTCTGCTGTTTTACCAAGCTTAGATGAAAAACCGGCTCTTCCTGAAGTACCCATGCGGTTATCATTGGAACTAATATAATCGCCTGTATAAATATAATCTTCAGCAGCAAAAAGATCGTGACGGAAACTGTTTCCTTCCATGTATTGACGGTTAGTCATTAATTCCGCTGCATATAAATGCATTGCTGCTGCACGGTAAACGATAAAGTTGGCATCTTTGTCAAAAGGAGATCTTCCGATTGTATATTTGTAAGCCACCGTATCCACACCTTGCATGATGTCGTTTACTTCATCCCAGTTTCCAAGCAGCTTAAGATTGAGCATTTCTGACACCTGAGTCTTTTCAAGAGGCACACCATTTTTAACATAGATATACGAACTGCCATACCCTCTTGAGAAATCGCCGGGAATTCCGGGATTTATTGTATAAGCATTGTTAGGATTCGTTGTATTGATGCTATAATTTTTCCACTGAGACTCCCACAAACGAATGGACTTCGCGGTAGGCTTAACAGCATAGATATTGGGAGGCATTATTGAAAAATAGTGCTGGAGATTATTTAGCTGCCACGAGGCTTGCGTTTTTTGGAACTGTAGGGTAAATATGTGTTCCAGGTTATCGATTGATGTAAAAATGGAGCTCCAGGCATTTCCGGCAAACCTGTTATCCACAGCATATTTAATGTATGTATCGTCTACATTTTCAACGGTGCGTCGTAAAAATGTGGGCACTAGAATGGCCAGAGCATCGTCGTAGTTATTGATGTGCATATACATTTGCACGAGAAATGCCTGAAGTGCATCTTCGTTCCACACTGTAATGTTCCATGTCGGGTCGTTTACTTCATCCTTGTTCGAGTAATCAACACCAACATATCGAACTTTTTCTCTGATGTCTTTGATACACTGACGCGTCATCATGTCCTGATTTAAGAACTTTCTGTCGGTGTAAATAAAAGTGGTATCAAACACGGTGTGGGTATCCAAACCATTTGGGGCGTAATCAACGTAAACACTGTCGGTATATTCTCCTGGTGAGTTAACATATGCGTTAATCTCTTCGATGGTGTTCAGAGTTTCAGGAATATAGGGTACTTCATTAAAAATCCTTACTGCATAGAAGTATGCCCAGGAGCGCATAACAATGGCCTCCCCATACAGGCGGTGGTAATTTGTTACGGTTGAGTTCTCGTCCATTACCTCGGGATACAACGCTTCCAATATTCGAATCACCTTATTACTGGCAGCAATGAGTCTGTAAAAATTTGAAGGACTGGCATATTTATTGCTGGCGCTTACCTGAAAAGAGTTTATTTCTCTTAAATCCGGATCTGCATTATCAGTGACCACTAAAAGGTCGCCACGCAATTCTCCCAGGATTACAATCTGTTCAACCAAATCCTGTTGCAAACGATACAAACCCAAACTGATTGAACGCAATTCAACTTCATCAGCAGGCACCTGACTTTCGGGCAACACCAAACCTTGTTCAGGGTTTAAAAAATCTTCACATCCTGTGCTTATAAGAAGTAACAATAGAATATAAAATACTATCTTTTTCATTTTTTCAAATTATTGTATTTATACAAAATAATAATGCCTATTCCGGCTTACAGTCCGATTTTCACACCTAACATAAACTGCTTACTTACAGGCATATTAGCATAATCAACTCCCTGACTCACCATATCCTGAGAATAGCTAAACTCGGGATCGTAGCCTAAATATTTACTTAAGGTGAAAACATTGGTTGCTGTTGCAAAAACTTTAAGACTGGAAAGTCCCATCACTTTTCGATTAACATCGTAGCTTAAGGTTAAATTTTTCAATCGTAAATATGAACCATCCTCAATCCACCTGTCAGAAAAATCGCTGTTTCCCATAGGGTCACCCCAGGTTGCCTGAGGAACCATTGTTTGCTGACCTTCATACTGCCAACGTTGCAAGGTTTTAATGCTCTGATTTTCGAGACCTGTCATGCTTTCATTTTGCTGTCTCAAATAATTATAAACTTCATTTCCATAAACGCCCTGAAAAAACACATTCAGACTAATATTTCTATAGCGGGCATTCATGAAGAAGCCTCCAAATAAATCAGGCTCAAAAGAACCAAGCACCTGCTTGTCATTCTTATCAATAACATTATCAAGGTTTCCATTTTCATCTGGAACATTTTCATAAATCGCATCTCCGGCTCTATAAGGCAACTTTCTAAAATTGTACATATTTGCTTCGTTTGCTTCTTGAGAAGTTGCATATACCCCTTTGAAGCGATACCCATAAAAGCTGTTGATCGGCTCACCAACACGGTTAATAATTTGCATCTGCCCGGGAGCATCCACAATTTGCTGTCCCGAAGCAATCTGATCGATGATCGTACTGTATTTAGAAACGTTTAGACCAAGGTCAAATGAAAAATCGGTATGACTCACAACACGCCAAAATGCTTCTGTTTCAAATCCTGTTGTAAAAAAAGATGCAGAATTTGTGGGGTATGTATCGTAGCCCAGGTAACTGTTCTGAAGTTCCATGATGACCACATTATCATTTTTATTATCAAAGTAATTCACCGTAAAGTGAAGCCGGTTTGCCAGAACACTAAAATCCAGGCCTATATTAAACTGTTTTTTTGTTTGGAACGTTAATTCATCATTGGCCAGACCACCGGGGATCAATACGGATGCATCCCGATATTGACTTACAAGATAATGGGAAAAGCTATTCACTTCACCAACATCATCATTTCCGGTAACACCATAGGAAGCGCGTAATTTTACTTCCTCAATGGCATCAACATCAGCAAAGAACTTTTCGTTAGAAATACGCCAGGCTCCGGCCAAAGAATAAAAAATCCCAACAGGCATATCCCCAACTTTTAAGGTATTAGCCGCATTTTTACCAACGCGTGAAGAAATGTCAGAAGATAAGATTGCAGAAACTAAGTATTTGTCAGCATATGCATAGGATAAATTGGAATAAAGGGCACCCCAGTTCCAGGCACGATTATTTCCTCCAATTATATTTAACAAATTGGTCCCGCGATTTAGATTTGTAAAATAGTCACTTGATGTATTTCTTGCAATGCCGTAATCCTGATCGTACTGATTCGTTTGCCACCTCAGGCCTATTGCTCCATACAGGGCATGCACCCGATTTATGGCTTTATTATAAAAAATTCGGTTGTCGTTGTAAAAGGTAAACAATGAATTGTTCTGCCCTTTGGATTCATTAAACACCTCACCATCGTACAGCAGGTCAAAACCTCTGTCAGGAATAAACAACGATTCTTTTGTATTGCTAGAGTTTAAACCAATGAGTGATGTAAACCGAAGACTTTCTGTAATTTCACCAGTTAAATTTACGGAGGTCATAAACCTATAATTCTTCGAGCGCGCTTCAGACAAATCAACAATTGCTGTGGGATTGGATGTTCCCAATTGATCCACTTCGTCAATTATTTTTAAAAGATTGCCATCATCATCATACTCGTAGGGATTTAACATCGGGCTCTTCCACAAAGCTGATAACAGGGGATTGGTTACAGGAGACAGACCTGATTCTTCGAGGAATGACGTACTGGTTGTTAAGTTTGAAGCCACATCCATTTTTAACCATGAGAATATGTCAAAAGCACCAATCAGTCGGATATTCAAGCGATCGTACGAGGTATTTTTTACAATGCCGTTGTTCTTTAAATACCCAACAGATAAACCATATTTAGCAATAGCATCCCCTCCCTTTATAGAGAAACGCACATTGTTCATTACCGCATTATTAAAGACTTCATCCTGCCAGTTTTTGTTGTGATTGTAACGAATAAAATCATTATCAGCAGAGGTTAAAAATAAACCAGGATAGCTGTCCTTGTATTCTTCTTCTGCCATCCCGCTTGAAAATAGCATTTCATTCGCTAGGGTTTTATAAGCTTTGGCATTGAGCTGAGGAAGCTGCTCCGGGGCTAACGATAGGCCTGTTCGGTATAGAAAATTAATTGTTGTTTTTGTTTCTTTTGGCTCCAGTGTTTTGATAATCACCACACCATTGGCCCCTTTCGCACCATACAACGCAGTAGCAGCAGCATCTTTCAAAACTGTAATTTCAGAAACATCCAGTGGATCAAGAGTTGAAATGGGACTGAAATTAACACCTTCAAGTAAACCATCGTAAATATTGCTGTTTTCAATTGGTAAACCATCGATGATATACAAAGGTTGGTTATTTGAAAGAAAAGACGAATAGCCACGAATATTCACACTTGCCCCACTGCCAGGCATGCCTGATGATTGGGTAACAAAAGTACCTGAAACATTACCCTGCAGGTATTGTTCGGTGGATGTATAAGGCATATTTACGAATTTGTCAGGCTCTAAAACATTAAAAGAAGAGATGATGTCCCGACTTGTTTTATTATCCAGCGGTGTAAGTACTTCTGCATAGGGTGACTCTATATCACTGCTTGTCAGATATATCGTAATTTGTTCCTGGTCGATTAAGAGGATTTTCTTCGGGTTGTACCCTTCTCCTTCGAGCGGAGTTACAAAAAGCCATTCCTTTTTATCGACCCGTGGGATCGAAAACACACCATCCTCTCCGGTGTACACTGGTTTTGAACCGGGAATATTAATGGTTACCTGACTTACAGGCTGTTTGGCATCATTCAAAACAAGTCCTGAAATCATTTTTGTACTTTGCCCAAAGCCGGGTAAGGTCAAAAATAAGGTTAGTATTACGAAAGCAAATTTGGTTAATAGTCTGTTCATGTTATACTATTATTGTGTTCCTTAAAAAGAACTTATTAATTACCGTTATTTAAATATTCCAGAGAAATAAAATCGATATTGAGACCGCAATTATTACTGTTTCGTTGACTGGGCTTAACATAATCAAGTTTAACCTCAACATCCCCAAATTCTGTTATGTTATCTACTAAAATATCAAACTTACAGAAGTTGTTTTCGAAAGGGTAATACTTGTTTGTCACAGGGCTAACAACCCCGGACCTAAGGTTAAAGAAATCAAAATCGTACTGCGGACCTTTGCCATCATTAATATCCACAGGATAGTGTTTGCCATTAACATAAATATTATAAATACCTGTTTTACTAACATTGGCGCGTATCGTTAACTTGTACGTTGCCGGGAATATATTCTTGTGGGTATATGCAAATGAGAAATTTCCGTTAAAGCTTTTACCCATATCAATCAGTAAGGTACTACCAAAGATAGAATTGGCATTTGCAACACGAAGCGGATTAAATGTCTGGCCGGTTACGGTCACATCATCATTCCATCCCCAAAGGTCGGAACCTTTATTGTATAAAAGTGATGACATCGCGATGGAATCGTTTACTTTATACAGAAATTCAGGCACTTGAAAGTCAATAAAGTTATATGCTCTCCCATTGCTACATTCAAAAGATTCAAACGTAATATTCTGCGGATTTACATCCACACTATCCCCAAGAATGTTTTTAGCCCGCCCCTTTGAAAATGCAGAGTAGGGAAGTGAATTTCTAAACACGCTCTGTTCCAGCAGGTAAGGCATTAACACCTCATTTTGCCAAATGCCGGGGATGTTTCCCAGAGGGATGTTTAACGCGTTAGCCACAATTTCAAGAGCATTGTCGTATTGCTCCTGAGTAAATAAAAGCATTGTTGCTTTGTAGTCTCTGAACTCTTCCGAAACAGGGAAATAGAATTCCTCAAACAAATTAACTGTTGTCAGCACCGTATCGTAAATGGTTAAACCATCATTCGTATAACCAATGGGCGTACTCAACTCTTTGTCAAGGTAGATGGAATCTCTGGAATCCAGGTAAGAACGATAGAAATCGTTTGTTGCCGCAATGTATTGATACAAACTTGGCTTTGGTTCCGCAACCTTTGCAATTTCATAGTAACGTCCGTTATTGGTTAAAGGTCCTCCATTTACGATGGCAATTCCATCAAATGTATAGCTAGCCCCTCCTACTTGCTGAATAAGCGCAAACTTTCCCCCCTGTGTTTGTATTTTATTCTGACCAACAATTTGATTCAGATTTACATAGGATTCTGTGATCAGGTATTCAACTAACTCTTTATCCCCCAATGTGCCGTTCTCCATGGTTTCCATGGCACTGTTGTTAGGCACAAAGAATGTGAAGATCTTTCCCTGCTCAAGCAAAGTGTCAACCCTAAACTGTTCCAAAAGAGACACAAACTCAGAATATTCCGGCTTCTCTTTCAACAAGGTCAAAATATCAGTATCAACAGAAGCTTCTGTCCCCTCATAATAGTATTCATCAATTTCTTCCTGACACGAAAAAAACAGGATGGACAACAGTAGAAATAAACTTATTTTATTAATCATATGATTGCTTGTTTTTTTGATTCTATTGCTTTGACATTAAATTGGTTCAAATATGATGCGGTCTAAAAGTACACGACCTGGAATAATGGTCCTTATTTTAACTGTATGAGTGCTAAAATCGGAGAATTCCACGGTCCCCAGTGGAAACGTTCTAAATACCCGGGTATCCGTTGTTGGATCAAGCACGACGCCTACCTTTTTTCCATCCACATACGTCTGTACATTTGCCAGGTATGAATAGCCGCGTTGAATTACGATTTTTAAAGTATACCGTCCTGCCAAAATCTTTGGTGTAACAAAACTGAAATCCACGTCGCCTGATAGTTCAATGTAGTCATTATTGGAGTTCCCTGTAATTTCTGTGGGTGATTTCACAAAGGTTAAATTCTTTATCCCAATTAAACTGATAAATTCCAGGTCATCATCGCTGATTGTATGATTGCCTTCAATGTCTTTTAAACCATTAATCACCGGCTCTTCGTAAAACTGATATGTCACCGTTTTTCGGCCGGGCAGATAAGGAAACAAAAGCTGATCTAATTGATGAATCGCACCGCTTCGCGTAACAATGTTGCTTTCTTCTGTATTGATTTGCAAGTAATTTACAAGGACCGTATCTCCGGCACCAATGATTGTATCAAATACCATGACGCCAGTATTCACTTTTAGAATATCATCCAGATCAACTGACAGCGGAAGCTCACCATAAGTATTGTACACTTCAGTGGCAAACTCATCAAGGAACACACTTTTTTCCAATATGTGATAGCGCGCGTATTTATTAATTGCATTCGATAAGCTTGTAAAATCCTGCGACGCAGTCGCTGCAGGATCAATGGCATGGATTAAATCGTCGAATGATGAAATTCCTTTACTTTCATAAAGTGAATTTGATTCGGCCATCAAGGTATATTCTGAGTAGATTTCACGCCCTAATTCATCTAATTCAAAGGCATTTAAAGTATCTTCCAAACCACATTTTTTTAATAATTCAGAAAAAATACTGAAATCGCTGCCTTGCTCAATCCACTGAAAGGATGTAAAAACAACTGGTGTCAGCATCTTATCGATTGTATGGATTGTACCATTGTCAAGAACAATATCGGTCGTTAACACCTTCGAAACATCGTTCACTGCAAAGGATATTACCCCATTTTCCTCTCTGAAGGTTATTGTTAAGAAATAATTTGAAATTGTTTTACTCTCAAGTGCTCCATTTGGAAAGTCTTTGGAAGGCGTATTTCCGTTCACCAGGTGATAACGAACAATCTCTGCAGCATATTCGGTATCCGCCAGCAATGCTTCAAAAGATGTATATCGATCACTTTCGCTAATAAATTTTGTGATCGCCTCGTTCGTTGGTAAGAACAAAGTATAGCCTACACCTCCGTTGCTATTATAAGCACTTAAGGCATCCACCATTTTTCCGGCATACACAATCTTAGTAAAAGAACTATAGTCTTGATTTTCTTCAATGTATTGCATGATATTTTGGTACGAATCACCTGTAAAAAGAACATCTGCTTCATCATCGTTATTGCATGACACAAGGCCGAATAACGCTACCCAAAAGACATATATCAACTTCCTGTTGAAATAATTTCTATTAATTTTCATCGTAATATGGATTTTGCGTCAAGTTTTTATTTCTATCAATCTCGGTGCTATGGATTGGCATATACCAGCCATTTGGGTCACTCAAACGCGATTTTAGCACCAGTTTCTGCGTTGAAGGAACATTCTGGATTAATATCTCGATAAGATTCTCTTTTCTGGCATAATCGTTTCTTCTACCCATCCGCAATAAGTCGAACCAACGCTTACCTTCGAAGGCTAATTCTTTTGCACGTTCCAACAAAATGGCATCTTCAAAATCCTGTGCCCTGGAAAACTGGGCATAGGGTTGCATGTTTGAGCGTACTCTCACTGCATTCAGATACTCCAGTGCCCTGGGAAAATCCGGCGATTCCTTTTGAGAATATGCTTCTGCCTTCATGAGGTAAAGATCTGCCAATCGATACACAATAAAATTAGCACTGGTACTCGCGTTTGAAGGGCGCAAGGTGCTTTTATCGGCAATTGCTCCGGCAAACTTCCAGATTTGATGGTTCGTTGATAATGACCCATTCCCTCTGATTAATTCTCCTGCTTCTGTTGTTTCAACACTTAATATCTCCTGCGCATAATCACTGGCGAAATAATAGATTCCTGCTGCAGAGGATGAATATGTTCTGTCGGCGAAATTATTCCCCTGTCCTGCTGGCTGATCAAAAAAGATTTCAAAAATATTCTCAAGGGTGAACCCAGGATTATAATTGTGATACCATTCGGTTGCAGGCAATAAAAAGTATTGTCCACTGTTTTCAACCGCATCGATGTAGCTGATACACTCGTCATACTCAAAATTCCACAACGATATATCTGCCAATAAAGCATTTACGGCACCTGCAGTGGCACGCGACTTTGATTTTTCTATGCTTGGATGATCAGGCATTTTATTACGAATATCGATGAGATCCGCCTTTATACTTTTAAGAATGTCCTCACCTGATGTTAAACCTGGAAAAAACTCACCTTCATCCGTCTTGGTTGGCTCCGTTACAAAAGGCACATCTTTCCAGACGCGGACCAGATAAAAGTAACAAAGACTTCGTAAAAAGGTAGCTTCAGATATCATCTGCTGTTTGAGATAATCAGTGAATGTTGGGTCCTCGACCTCAGGGGTTAATTCTATAACATGATTGCACACATTAATTGTTTTGTAAAAATTATCCCAGCGTGCAAACCATTGATTTGTTTCAATATTTGCAGACATCACTGCCCTTTCCGAAGCACCTGTTCTGGTACCGTTTGGTTGCAACATATCTCCCCGTATCTCGCCATGAATGAAAAGCAGGTAATCCAACTCCGAAAAAAGTTGGTATGCACCACCGAGGGTAGAAAGAACTTCTTCTTTGTTTTTCCAATATTCCTCAAGCACTAAGCCATCCGTCGGTTTTTGATCTAAAAAATCCTCACACGATGATAATGATACGCCAAAGAGGATCACTAAAATCGATGCTTTGATGCTTATGTATCGTGATAATTGTTGTTTCATAATTGTTATGATTGATAATTATAATCTCTTAAAAATATAAACTCCAAAACTAGAAACCCACGGAGATGTTGAGTGCAGTAACGATTGGAGGAGGAACGGTTCCTGTATCTTTTCCAAACCACAGGGCATCCTCTCGCTTCATTTGTACTTCGGGATCCTGCCCAGTGTAATTTGTAAAGGTAAATAGCTTTCTTGCCTGAATTCCCACGCGCATACTTCTAACATTCATAGCTTTAACGAAGCTTGACGGGAATGTGTAATTCAGAGATACATTGTTCAGACGCAGGAAACTTGCATCTTCAACGTAGCGATCTGAGCCAAGGTTATTAGCCGGATGCCCCTGATAAGCACGCGGAATCATATTGGGATAATCATCACCAGAAACCCGCCAGCGATTTAGAACTGCGATACTTTGATTGTCCTTATTTGACATGCTTTCTGCATTCAAGGCCACCTGGTTAACAATCTGGTAGCCATATCGATAAAGGAATTGAGCATTCAATTGTAAACCTTTGTATCCAACATTAAAGCCAAATCCTCCGGCAAAATCAGGATTTGAGTCCCCTAGATAGACAACATCGTTCAAATCAATGATCCCATCGTAATTTACATCCTGATATTTGGCATCGCCACCCTCAAACCTATATGAAGTTTGCCCGCCATAAAACATTGGAATCGGTTTTCCATATGGATCCAGTTTTACGGAACCATCGGCATTGTGTGCAACCGCATCGGCAGTGGTTGGATAGACGCCTTCATAACGGAAACCGAAGAAAGAGCCAACAGGTTTTCCTATTTCTGCTTTAACTGGATATTTGCCATTACTTATATCCGTTTGCTCATCAATAATGTTAGATGGGAAACTCAGGAATTTATTTTCATTGAAGAATATGTTATAGTTTAAACTCACTGTAAGGTTCTTCTGCTTGATTGCAGTTACATTAGTAGTAAACTCAAATCCTGAATTTTGAATTTTTCCATCGTTAAACTGTTTAAGGGTTGTAAATCCAGCCGAACTTGGGAGTTTGTAGTTTGGCCACAGAATATTTTCTGTGATATTATCATAGTACTCCCCAATCACGTTCAATCTATATTCAAAAAAAGAAACATCAATCCCCACATTAAGCGTTGTTTTTGTTTCCCATTGCAGTCTTTGGAGTTGTGCTTGCGTTGGGATTACGCTTTGCAAATCCATATATCCACCTTTTCCGGTAGATCCATACAGACCATGGCGATCGTAAGCTTTCACATCAGAGTTACCTGACAGACCGTAACTTACACGCAACTTACTGTCATCAAGAAAGCGCCAATTATCCAGAAAAGGTTCTCCAGAAAAACGCCAGGCATAAGAAACACTTGGGAAATACCCCCATCGCGAACTTGTGCCAAAACGCGAACTTGCATCACTTCTCATGTTTACCTGAAAAATATGTCGATCTAATAATTTATAGTGCAGATTGCCCAGGAATCCAACCGTGTTCACAACAGATGAACCGGAGGTGAGGCTTGAACGCATCGGACTGGCAGCAGGATCAGTAATTGCTGTACTTGGCCCACTCCCCGTCGCCGTTTGAATATACTCATCTTTGTTTTGGGTGGTTTCGAACATAAGCATTCCACTCAAAACATGCGTGTTGTTTTTTAAAGCAGTAAAGTTCAGATAGGTTTGTGAGCTCAACAATGTCCCGGTAGAATTGCGTTCCATGGATGAATTATTCTCGGAATCCAACCAAACAGCTCCAATGGCAGTATAAGGCAAAAATTCGAGCCGCTTTGAATTCTGAAACTGAAAGGACATTACTTGCCTCATTGTCAGCCACTCATTGGGGTTATACCTCAGTGTAAAGTTGGTCTGAAAATCGTTATTTTGCTGATCATTGTCACTTAAAGCAACCACCGCGCTGGGATTAAAGTTTTCGATTCCATTGCCCTGATAGTTTTCAATCGGGGTAAAAAATTCGTTGGTTTTAACACCATCCGGGGTGTGTTCGTAAATGGCCATGTTGGGTGCTTTTCGATATGCCATGGAGCGAACATTTCCTTCGCTTGACCAGTTGTCATCCTTATACATATTCACATAACTGATGGTTGTATTCAGATTCAACTTGTTTGATATTTTATAACCGAGGTTAACACGTGTTGTAAAACGTCTATTGGCTGTATTTTTAACAGTTCCTATATTGTTTTGATAGTTCACAGAGGCATAATAAGATGTTTTATCTCCACCTCCTGAAAGCTTAAACCCAAAGTCATCAATCTGCCCGAGACGTGTTATATCATCCACCCAATCAGTGTTCTGTGCATAATTATAATAATCGAGATAATCGACATCATTTGAGATTTCAGGAGTTAAATCAATTACACCATAGCGATTGTGATACATTTCCTGTTGAAGCATTACATACTCATCTCCGTTTAACATTGGGATCCGAGGAGGTTCAAAGGACAATGATTTTTTATAACTGGCATCAAACACGGTTTTCCCTCTCATACCTTTATTTGTTTCAATCTCCAAAACACCATTGGCACCTTGTGTCCCATACACAGCCGTTTCGGCAGCATCTTTCAATACACGCACTGATTTAATGTCTTCAGGAGCAATGCTCACAAGCATACCTATGTCCTCTTCATCCGCCGAGGCAAAATCGAGATCACTGGTACTAACTCTCTGAATAATACCATCAACAACAACAAGCGGGTTACTTCCACTCAAGCTCCCCAGACCACGTATAACGATGCTTGAGCCACTCCCCGGGCTACCTCCGCCAACAATGTCGAGACCAGCCACCTGTCCTTGCAGTGCATCCCCAATATTTGACACTGTTGTACTTTGTACTCCTTCCATTTTAACAAGGGTTGATGAGCCGGTTTGATCTCTGGTGTTGACACCTGTTATGGCCTGAGCACTGGCAACTGCAGTAACAACAAATTCTTTCATGGTGATTTCATTTGGCACTATGGTCATGTCAATCGTAGACCTCCCCTTCACAGGTTCAATCACGGTTTTATAACCAATAAAGCTAAACTGAATGGTTGCATCAGGATTGGAAACCTGTATTGTATAATCACCATCAATATTTGTAATTGTACCAGTTATAATCCTTTCGTTGGCATCAAGTTCAACAACGGTAGCCCCAATAATCCCACCCGATGCATCACTTACCTTACCACGTACAATATGGTTTTGGGCATTCATCTGGGTAGCAAAAGCTGCCATGCATAATAGCAACAGTAAATGTTTCATATTTTTAATTTAATCTTTTTACAATTTTGCAAGCGTAACATCCTCTAATAAGGCAGAATAACTGCATCGATTTGATGCACCACAGCATTTGATAAATAGTACTTTTCAGAAAGGTTTTGCTGGTACATTCCCATTAAATTCGACCTGGAGGACAATACTAACTTATCATAATACACATCATTATTCTTGTCTAATATCAGCAGGTTATCAGGCTGAGGATTAAGATTTAGAAACTGATTATCAAGTGTACGATAAGCCTTCTGCGGCAATCGGCCATCTGTAAAAATCAACTCTCCTTTCACAATGTGAAAACTCACAAGTTTTTTTATTTCCACCAACGAAAGCGTATCCACCTGAATACTATTTAAGGCAGCATCTGAAGGTACGAATATTGTATAACGCTCGGTTGGATCCATAAAGGTGAGCCGTTGATTCAAAGTACTTGCAAGCCCAACTTTATTTAGTAAGGTTAGGAATTTCGTATTTCTTAAATATTCATAGGTATTCTTTGTTGGGAATTCAAACCAACCATCACATTCATAAACGTGGCCATTGGTGATTGGAAAATCGGCTATTTCGGTAAAAACAACGGTTGTATCCCGACCAGAATTAAAGCCAAACTGTGATGGAGCTCCTCCGGAGACAGTATCATTCTGCACCACAATATGACGGCCATCCAGCGTTTCTACAAACTCACGTTTTGCCAGCCCTAATATCGGTTGTACCCCAATCTGACCAAACAATCTACGCTTAAAGATGCCTTTGTATTCACTTCCTAACATGTTAACAAGCTTTTCTTCCTGATGGTCGTAGGCCAAAATCTGAAATCTCCCATTTGGTAATTCAGCAACAAACAATGAAGAATCAAGTGCTAAAGACTGATTATCTACAATAAACAATGAAAAATCAGTGGCAGGATCTTTCAGGGCAGAAAGTAGATTCACCCCTATGAAAGCACCAAAAAAGGAGTTATAGGTTGGATTTAAAACCAACGGAGCGGATACACTTGAAAAATACCGTGGCACAATTGCTTTTTTTAATCCCACAAATGTACTATTGCTTCCAAAGCTGGCATTTTCTACCTCAAAATCTTCACCTGTGACAACATCACCTGAAGCATTGTAAAAACCTGCATTGAAATCTTTTAAATAAACACCCTCAGTTGACATATGCGTATTTACAAACATGAGCTGTATATTGGCAGGTACGGAATTCCATGAACTTCCCCACCCTTTCAAATATGCATCAAATATGTCGTCCATAGCCTCATTGGTTGGTGCCAATAATCCACGATGAAGTTCTACAGTTGAAGTACTTGACCCTACCAGTTCTTCATGAATGTTTATGGGAAAACTATTGGTGTAATATAAATCATAGAGGTCCTTTACAACAGCTCCCTCGCCAGCCCCCTCCTGGGCCTGGGTTGCTTCCTGATTGTAACGAAATACAGAATTATTGTGAATTAATTGTAAAAATTTAGAATACGGCCCATCTTCCAACAACTGCTCGGCATTCTTTAAGGGTTCTACAACCTGATCAATTGAATATACAAATCCATTTTCTGCAAACATTTCCTCTCCAACAACCTTTGAATTGGCATAAAATAATTCGCCTGTTTCGTAAGGTCTGTTAAAATAAAAATGGTAGTCTTCAGAATTTAAGCCCCTCGCATTCATAAATCCATCGAAAAACAGAGGGACATATTTTTGTGAACTGGTAAACACAGTCCGGGTAGTGGAAGATGACGCATTGTCAGGAAGTATTATATCGTAGGGTTCAGTTCCGGACAAAAATCGTTGTATTTTATATGTTTTATTTTGCTCGCGCAATAAAGTTCTACGTTTAAATGCGCTAGGCTTATTGTTGGACACATCATCCAGGTTAATCCACCCAAGTGAAGAAAGACTTTGCAATTGCGCTTTACTCCATGGCATTTGAATGATGTGATATTTTACAATATCATTTTTAACAGTGGAATCGATTGCACGGGGATCTGAAGTGCCATACGTATCCATCAGGTAGGTTTTCATTGCATCATCATCCGGGACAAAGGCAGCATAAGTACCTGTTTTATCCACCACCTTGTCATATCCTATGTCCTCCATAAATTGAGAAAAAATGGACATGTTTTCCTGATTTGATATTTGCGTATAGAGTTTCCCATCCAACCGTTCAGGTCGCTGGTACTTATCTATATTCTCAAATCTATCATCAACACAAGATGTGCAAAACGAAACAACAAGCACCCCTAGTAGTAAGGGTGTAAAAAATTGCTTCTTTTTTTGATTCATGACTGTCATAATTTTTTTTTTCAAACGATTCACCAGAGTTCCTAAGTTATAATTCTTGATAATCTTTTCTTCCAAAAATATTTCAGCTTAACCTGAATGTTTTGATTGGATAATCTAATGATTTGTAAAAAGTACGCTATTTACTAGCGGACTCTAATTTTTCATCGAAGCATCTGGTGAAAAAAGTTACTAAAATGAAAAATTCAATACATAGGATTGATATCCACATCTCTTTTTTGTTGTATTAAATCTCGTAATCTAAACTTCCAATTGTGCAACACGACTGTTTACAACGCGTTTTGCTTGAGACTCAACTTAATTTAAAAATCGAGGCCAGAGTCAAGCTTTTCATCTGACCTCGATTATTTTCCATTTTAACTTTTATACATTTAAGGTTTACTTCTTCAGGAATTTACCTACAGAAACCTTACCGTTTACATCAGTCATTTGAATCAGATACATACCGGAAGGTAAGTTTTCTACATTCACTCTTTGACTATAAGCTGTTTCTGACAGCATGATAGCACCTGAAAGAGAATACACATTCACAGAAGCCAATTCAATCCCCCTGATGTTTAGCACACTGCTCACTGGGTTCGGGAATAACTCTAGCGACAATCCTGATTCAGCTTTCTGTTTGCGAATGCTGGTTGCTTGTTCCATTGTAAAATAATATTTCACGATTGACACGCCGTCAGGTGCAGTAACTTCTATCACATCATCAACGTTCATGAATCCTGTTTCGCGAACAAAACCAGCTTTGTCAAGAATTCTTACAGCAGCGCCTTCGTTTGCAAACACCAATGCAAGCATGCCAGGTGCAGTTACGTTCACAGGCAATTCCATAATCATCCGTTTATCCTGATCTATCATTAGGAAATTAGAGAAAAGGATGGCTTCATTACTTGCTAAACCAAAGTCAAAACTATAAACTACTTTATCGTTATTCTCAGCAACTACTTCAATAAATACCTTATCACTCAGGTAGACATCATTCACCAAAGAGTCTAAATTATGCATTTTTAATGGCTGCAAAGCACCGGTAAAATCAATCACATTCATAATGGACTTTTCTCCAACTTCTAACATGGAAACAGCTTCTCTGATTGTCATACCAGGTGTAACTCCACTTACCTTATTACCTGCCACAGTAAGCCCTGAACCATCTTTGGCCATTAATGATGTATTGGCATCCAAAGGCGAGTTGATTAATTTATAATTGGTAACTGCAGTTCCATCGCCTGAAGCTACGACCAAAACATCCGCGTCTGCAAGGTTTTGATCTGCTGCTAACACTGTTTCACCTCGTTTAAATTCGAACGTTTGGCTTTCATCAGCTTTATCTAACAGTGCAGCCATTGTTGTTGGTGTATAATCTGCAATGTTACCTGTAATTGAAAGGTTGTCACCTCTGTAACCTGGTGTCACAATAAACTTAAGGGATGTAACGGTAGACAAAAAGTTTGTTACAGGATCCATGGTATGGATTCCCACATTGGCAACCATATTTACATCACCAACACCCGCGTCAGTTCCTTTTCTTAAAATCCATTCCGAACTTTCAGGTGTTGAACTTGCTCCACCAATGCGTTCCAGATTTCCTTTTGTAACGTGTGGTTTCCGGATCAGGTTCCAGTTTTTACCTTTGCATTCTCTACCTGCAATGGTATCTCCTATCACCTCAAAACGGTCTATCAGCTCATATTGGGTAGCATCTCTTACATCCATGGTTCCTTCCAGGATTGAATCATTGAGTACTTTCAACAACCACATATTATGACGTGGATCGTTCCATATAGGTGTCTCCCTATGAAGAATCTTGGTTTCATCCCAGGCGAATGTCGTTCCGTCATCTGCAGCACCTCTGAAAATAAAGTCTGATTCCTGTCTGATTTTAACTTGTGATGCAGCCATACTTGTACCTACGCCCATCACCCAAACATCTTTACCAGCTACCCAGGGATCCGTTTGGTTATCATCTTTTAAGAATCCTTTCCCAACAAACGGATTCTCTTCATTCGGGATGGCTGACCATTCCTCAACGCTGCCATCTGCAGCCCATCGCTTGGATGGAACATAATGCGTTTGGTAAATTTTAATACCATCCGTACTAGTGAATTGTGCATCAGACACAAGGGTTTCTACAGCTTCCTGCCATGTTTGACTGGTTGCTCCTGCCACAAACATGTATCTGCTCAAATCCAAATCTTCTGTACCCGGATTATAAATTTCAACGGCACATCCCTGCGTATTAACGTTCCAAACCATTTCTGAAATAAAAGGTTCTGCGTTATTTGGTTGTACAGGTACACCTTGCTTTCTAAATTCAAAATTGTAAGTTAATGAAATAGTATCACTTTCAGAAGTAACAGTCACAATAGTTGTACGTTGTTCTCTTGTGCCATCAACGTCAACAGCATTTTTAACACTTATTTTGGCTCTTACATCCTGTTTTTTAAATTGGAAAGCAGGAATTTGCTTAGCATCATAGCGTAACTCAACAATATATTCTGTTTTTAATGGTGTAAATTCAGGAAGCGTATCACCAACATTCCATCTTGGATATAAATCCTTATTAACATCCGGCCATGTTACTGTTTGGAGTAGTGCATTGTTACTTTGAACATGATCTGACACAGCTATAAAATACTCTTTTGATACTGCTCCATTTTCAGATGTCACTTTCAGCTTATCCCCAAATTTTAGATCAATACGCTCATTGCCATCCTCGAAAACAATTTCCCAGCTGGCCTTTTCCGGCTTATCCAGATACTTAAGCAAACTATCGATGCGCGTTGCATAAGACACATTAATGATGGAATCGATCTCAGGCCCTTCAGACAAAGCATAAACGTAACCATTTGACCAATATCTTGTAAAAATTGTATCCTCAACACCTGACAAAGGATCTATCACGATCTCTTCATCAATCATCAAACGACGTTTTGGGAAAACCAGGGCAACATCCGCTTCTGCATCACGCACCTGAAGTGTAAATTCTTTTTTCTTCACCTCATTTCCCACGGCATAAAAGCCAAACTTATCACCCGTACGGGCAATGTAAGAAGCAGTGTCCTCAAATACACCAACCAGATCGTAAGACCATCCCATTCCTTCACCTAAATTGAAATAACGTGAAAGAGAATCACCACGAACCATTTCCCATGGCACTGAAATCGTAGCAGCGCCTTCATCAACAATTATTTTCGAAGGATCTTTGGCTGTATAATCAAGGTCATGAACGCCACCATGAATACCTACAGTAGTAAAAGCCAATTGTTTAGATGTATTTTTGGGGATCACTAACCATTCAGATGTTGTTGCATCGGTACCCCTGGATTGGTTCCAATTCAGGTTCCCTTGCGTAACATTTGCCTTTCGTACCATAACACTCGTTGTAGTTGCATCAACAACACCTGCGATTGGGAAAGTCCAGGGTCCTTTACTGGAACTATTGAAACCTATCGCAGCATTTTCGTCCGGGTACCAATAATGGTTGAATTGATCGATATACGTTGAATCAACGGTGGCGCTATCGGTCGTATATACCCAATGAATTAAATAACCAGCTGTTTCTTCTGCACGTAAAAAAGCGAATTTTTTTGCGGATACAGAATCGCGACCAAAACATTGCCATTCAGGTTTATTAATCCACCCGTTTGTATTGAACTGCTCGTTAATATGAGAAAACTGGTTCCCAATCTGGGCAATCGCAATGTTGTGATTCGGAATGCCCGAACCTCTTGCATTATCGGCATCCCATACGTTGGCAACAACATAAGATTCACCAGGTTGAAGGATCCCTTCCAGATACACTTTACCAATGGTTCCATCCACAGCATCGTTCAGGCGATTAAAAGAAATAGCACTGTCAGAGTATTCAGTACATCTAGTATTATAATGAACTGAATGCAAGGTAAACGGCTCCAGGTTAATTGCAGTGTCGCCCATGTTTGTAATCTCAACATAAGCAGTCGCTGCAGCATCCGGCCGTACTTCGGTAATAATTAGTTTTGGAACTGCCAGCCCAGGTACGTTAATACGCTCGGCATACGAGTTGATCTGAATAGCCATCAAGGCTATAAAAAACAATAAGTAGTTTTTTTTCATAATGTGTATAATAATTGGTTAAAAAAATTCGGCTTTACCAAGCCTTTTAACAAGAGTGCAAAGTACAATCAAACACTAAATTTCAAATAAACCATTTCGTCAATATTCTTAAAATTATAGTCAAGATTGAACTTATGCATCACCATGAATCATGGCTTCACAGCTTCCATGATACATCGGTATTTCTTTGTCTAAAACTGATTCAATAAAAGGTTATCCTTATGGGAACCAAACTGAATTTTAGAGACATAAAACAATAAATAAAGAACTCTTTATAAAACACTTATAATAAACAGTGCCACACCTGGCGCCTGATCAAATTATGCAGGTTTATTTCTTCACTTGTCGAAAAGAATCTATTACAAAACCTTTAAAGTACAACGCTTAAGATCTTCTTCTCTTGATGAAGCGCCCACACAAATTGTAAACTCTCCCGGTTCAACTATTTTTTTCATATTTTGATTCAACAAGGAAAGATTATCACTATTTAATTCAAAACTCACCGTTGTTGTTTCTCCCGGGTTAAGCGTAACTCGTTTGAACCCCTTCAGCATCATATTATATCTGCCAACTGAAGCATAATTATCCCTTACATACATTTGTACAACTTCATCCCCAACACGGGTTCCTGTATTTTTAATTGCCACAGAAATGATTGATTTTCCATCTTTTTCAATGGTCTCGTTGGAAAGCGTTGGCGTTCCATATTCAAATGTTGTGTAACTAAGGCCAAAACCAAACGAGAACAAGGGCGTTTTATCACTAAAGCGATACAACCCTTTTCCAGAGCCTACAAAATCGGGGCGCTGCAGATAAGTAACAGGCAACTGACCAACCGATCTTGGAAATGAAACGGTCAGTTTCCCTCCAGGATTAACATCCCCGAACAGTGCATCCGCAATGGCTTCACCACTGCGCATTCCCAAGTACCAGGTTTCAAGAATCGACGGAATATTTTGAGCGATGTAGTTAATGGTCAGCGGTCGTCCATTAATTAAAACCACAACAATGGGTTTTCCGGTTTTATGAATGGCTTCCACCAGTTCGTTCTGCACACCAAACAAATCCAGGTCGGCTCTATCACCACCTTCGCCGCAAGTAAGTGTGGAACCTCCAACGGCCAAAACAACAACATCTGATTTTCGTGCTGCCGCAACGGCCTCAGCAAAACCGGCTTTCGAATCACTTGTCAAATCACATCCTTTCGCATAATTCACCTTCACTTTACCATCCAGCTTATCTACAATTCCTTCATAAACCGACGTGTAATAAGGTGGCATGCCTGAATATCCTCCCAATTGAGTTATTTTTCCGTTTCGAACCACTTCTTTTGCATTTGGTCCTATAACTGCGACAGATGATAACTTACTTTTATCGAGTGGTAAAAGGTTATTTTCATTCTTCAGCAAAACAATTGCTTTTTGAGCAATCTTAAGTGCAAGGTCCTGGCTTTCTTGTGTACTGACAATTTTAAAACTGTGCTTTTTGTCCATATTCTCAAACAAACCCAATTTATATTTCGCGGTAAGAATACGGTCTACACTTTGATCTATGTATTTTTCAAGTGCTCTGTTTTTTTGGATGGTATCCAATATTCGTTCATTTGTATAAGCGGAGAAATTAGGATTTTTACCAATCACCAAATCCATATCAATACCCGTTTGTAAGCCAAGCAAAGCTGCTTTTGTAGGCGTTTCGGCAATGTAGTGCATTGTATTTAATCGTAAAACGTCGTTATTATCAGAGACAATAAAACCATTAAACCCCAGTTCATTTCTCAAAACATCGTTAATCAACCAAGTGTTCATGTGACAAGGAACACCATTAAAATCCTGATGACCAGGCATGATACACCCCACTTGAGCTTCCTTTACAGCTGCTTCAAATGGAGGCAGATACACCTCACGTAACCTTCGTTCTGACATGTCGCTAAAACCGCCGTTAATACCCCTTCTATTTTCAGGGTAGCCCACAAAGTGTTTCGCAGTGGCAAGAATGTGATTTTCATCAAATTGTTCAGCGCCCATGCCCTGTAAGCCCTGAATAAAAGCTACCCCCATGCGTGATACTAAATAAGGATCTTCGCCATATGATTCTTCCACTCTTCCATAGCGAGGGTCACCAGATATGACATCTAAATTAGGAGAATAGCAGTGGGTTATATTAACAGCTCTTGCCTCTTTTGCAATTTGTGTTGTCATTTCACGTATTAATTCCGGTTCCCAGGTAGAACCAAGGGCTATTGCCTGTGGGTAATTTGTCGCATCGTCCAGCCATAATCCATGTAAACATTCGCTGTATCGCATCAATGGAATCCCCAGTCGTTCATTGGCAGGTGCATCCTGAGTTAACTCCGCGATTTTCTCTTCCAGCGTCATTTGCTTTCGAAGATCAACTACTTTTTTTACAATATCATTTTCCTGGACAATCTCAGCATTGCTATTTGTACAGGAATAAATTGTTGCTATTACTGTAAGGAAAAATAATCCCCAAATAATTTTCTTCATGATGTTTCTACTAAAAATTTAACGAATCTGACAAACTTTACTTCGATTGCATGGCTATATGCATAACGAAGTTCAATATTAGTTGAAACTTCAGGTATCGCATCCCAATATGTATTCATTATTCTTAACTATCTGCCCATAGTTGAAGACATGTCTCAAAACGCTTAATTTGTTCAATACAATTTTAAATTTGCCTTTTTAAACGTCCTTTTCTTATTGTACATTTACAACTATTACAAAAATTAGGCGATGCATTTGTTCAAAAATTGCTTATTTTAGTAGTTCTGTTTAATTTTAAATGTAATTATTGTGAAAGGAGTCCTTAGCTTTATTCTTGGCCTGTTTATTTGCGTGAGCCCAAACGTGAAAGCCATTGAGTACATTTTTGAAAATGTAACATCTGATTTAGGGATCACTTTTAATGCAATTAATAAAATTGCAGAAGATAAAGATGGATTCATCTGGTTTGGCTGCAGAAATGGTTTGTATCATTTCAATTCAACAGAAATCAATAAGTTTGATTTTGACCTTTCAAAGCCAAACGCTCCTCGCTCCCAACAGATCAGATCATTGTATAGAGATAGAAGTGGTAATTTTTGGATTTGCACAGACAATGACATTTGTATCTTTAATGAAGATCAAAATACGTTTGAAAGGTTGAATTTCACAAACGAAAAAGAAAGTTTTACCCAGCTTCAGGCATTGCAATTGAAGCAGGTAAACAGTGACAAGTATTTAACCCTTATATATGGCCAAGTCTATAGTTTTAGTCTTGCGGAGCGCAGACTGAACAATGTGTTGCCAGTTGATGATGGAAACCCAATTCGATTTTTTGATAGCGACAAAAATGGGAACGTTTATGTGGCAAGCGCCAATGGTACTGTTTATAAAGGGGATTCATTGTTAACCAACTTTCAACCTTTATATCAATCAAATTCCGGAGTGGTTTCCACTCTTGCATTTATTGGCGATGAGATTTGGATCGGTTTTATTGATCACGGGATCGAAGTGATTAATCAAAACGGAAAACTGGTCAAATTATATAACAAAGAGCTTCAAGGGGAGAACTATATATTGAGCAATCGCATCCAGAAAATTGTGGTCCGTTCAAACCATGATGTATGGATAGGTACAATGGAAGGCTTGTCCATACTAAGTTCCGAAGGGAATCAGCACATTGTTCCAAACAAACGAAACGGGCTTCCTCATAAAGGCGTTTTTGATTTGCTTGTTGACCGTACTGATGGTGTTTGGGTGGCAACCTGGTCAGGTGGTTTGGCCTATTATAACAGTTTGAATTATAAATTTCCCCTTTTTGAAAATACTGCAACAGATGCATCCTCATGGAATAGCGTGATCTCAGCTTTTGCGGAAGATGTAGATGGTTCTATACTTGTGGGAAGTGAAAACCATGGGTTGCACAAATACATACCCGGCAGCAACAACTATGAAAAAATAAAAGATTTTCCTGTACAATATATCAAAGCAATAAAAGCAGATTATAAAAACCGATTATGGATTGCAACCTTATATGAAGGTCTTTGGGTTAAAGAAAAAGATAAGGTAAAACGCATTGGCGCTATTGACGGTATTTTTTCATCCGTTTTAGCAACTGAACAAGGAATCTGGATCGGTACCCGAAACAATGGTGTTATTTTTTATGATGAAATAAAAAACACTTTTGAGAATTTCAAACCGAAGAATACAGCATCCGATGCTATTTGTTCGAATGCAATTTGGCAAATATTTGAAGATTCAAAAGGCAATATTTGGTTTACAACAGACTATGGTATTTCAGTACGATATAAAGATGACAACCATTTCACAAACTACTTTCCATCAGAAACAGAAAACAGTTTGAGCTCATATTCAAACTACACGGTAATGGAAGATAAATTCGGTAGTATCTGGATCGGTACTGCGGGAAAAGGGATTGATATTTTTGATCCAAAAACGAAAACCTTTAAAAAGTTCAAATTGAACGCTGAAATAAAAGACAGGGAGGTTTATTCGATTCTCAGAGACAACGAAGACAACATTTGGTTCACATCAAATCATGGTGTTTATGCTTATTACGACGATACGCAAACATTGAAGAATTTTACGAAAGTTGATGGTTTGCTAGGGCAGCAATACCATCCCAATTCTGGTTTTGTGAGTAAAGCGGGATATCTTTTTTTTGGAGGAGGAAATGGTTTCAATATCATCAATCCATCCATTGTCCAACCAAATACAACAGCACCGGAAATATTTTTGTCACATCTTAAAATTAACAATCAAAGTATAGACCAACAAAAACCTAAATATATAAACTCTGCGCAAATCTCATCCATCGATAAAATTGTACTGAATTACAATCAAAATTCAGTTGCGCTTGGATTTGTTGCCAACACATACATAAAAAACGCAAAAAGCAAGTTTAGATACCGCTTACTAAATTACATAGATGAATGGAATATTACAGCGTACAATTCAAGCATTGCTTTCACCAAAATTCCACCCGGAAATTACGTTCTTCAAGTCAGTTTCTTAAATAATGATGGCTTAAGCACTGCCCCATTAAAAGAGATTCAAATTAAGATCAAACCTCCATTGTGGCTCAGTTGGTATGCCCTTCTGATTTATTTCTTTATTCTTTCAGGACTAATAATTGTCAGTGTCAGAGAAATGCGATTCAGGGAAAAATCAATTAACAACCAAATTTTATTCACGGAAAAGGTAAAGTTTTTCACGAATGTTTCTCACGAATTCAGGACCCCACTTACGCTCATCATTTCTCCAATTAATAGTTTGATAAAAAAGTACAAGAACGAACCTCAAACCTTTAACAACTTAAAAATTGTGCAGCGCAATGCGGAGATGTTATTGCGTTTAACGAATCAGATTCTGGATTTTCGGTTGATTGAAATAAACAATGTCAAGTTAAAACGAGAGAACGTTGACCTGATCTCACTGTGTAAACAAGTTTATGATTGTTTTGAGTTTCAGATCAGTGAAAAGGAAATCAACTGTATTTTCAACTCATCATTTAAAACGTTTGAACTTTACGTTGATGCGGAGAAGATTGAAAAGGTTGTTTACAATATATTGTCAAATGCATTGAAATACTCTGATGAAAAAGGTCAAATTATACTTTCCATCGAGAAAAAAACACTTGAAAAAGAAAACTATGCCAATGTTTTCTCAACTGGCAACGCGTTCATAGGGGATGGTCTTGAAATTAAAATTAAAGACAATGGAAAAGGGATTAAGACAAGTATTTTACACAACATCTTTGAACGTTTCTTTGTAGATGCAGATAATATGGAAACCGGCACCGGAATTGGATTACACATATGCCAGGAATACATACGTTTACACAACGGTAACATCATGGTAGAATCAGATCCGGGAAGAGAAACAATTTTTACCATCAACATCCCGATTGAATCGCAAGCAAAATTTGAAAAGGAAAATATAATTTTACAAACATATTTTGACAGAACATCTGAAGCAACGGACGATGAGCTCTTGTCTGTTTCAAAAAAGAAGCCAGTGATTTTATTTGCTGATGACAACAACGAACTCAGGGTTTACTATAAGAATTTGTTGTCTTCAAGGTACAAGCTTATTTCTGCAAAAAATGGGACTCAGGCATTTGAGATTGCATCGGAATTAGTGCCTGATTTAATTATTTCAGATGTTTTAATGCCTGGAATGGATGGCATGACTTTGACCGAGCAAATAAGAAGTAATTCGGAATTAAGCCACATCCCCATCATTTTAATGACAGCTTTAGGGGATAATAAGTTTAGGATAGAAAGCATGCACAAAGGCGCAAATGCATTTTTAACCAAACCTGTTGACGAAGACATTCTTTTTGCCAAAATCCAAAGTGTTTTAAACAATGCCGAATTGGTTCGAAAAAAATATAAACAAGAAAGTGCATCAGTTACAGGAACAAAAGGTTCAAACCTGACATTTATCGAAAGGGCGGAACAAATCGTTGAAGAAAATTTACAAAACCAATCCTTTGAAATTACTGAACTTGCCTCTCAAGTTGGGATAAGCCGAAGTTCACTGCAACGAAAAATTAAAAAAACAGTAAACATGAGCCCTTCCGAATTTATTCGGGATGTAAGATTAAAGAAAGCTGTTGTTTTATTAAAGAATGATGAATACAACATCGATGAAATTGCAATCATTGTTGGCTTCAACTCAACGTCTTATTTTATTCGTTCCTTTAAAAAGAAATATGAAATAACACCCACCGCCTTTAAGCAGAATATTGAAAAATAGATTTGAATGTACCATTTACGTATTTAAATGGTACTGAAGGGAACATTGAATTAAAAGGTTTTATGCTTTACAATTTTATGCCTAAAGGTGGTATCATTAACGCTAAGGTTTAGTAGTAAGACCCCATCAGGAAACTCTGCAATACTAACCTTATTAGCCCCATAGTTTATTAGCAGTTCTTTCTTCAACTTTCCATTTAAATCATAGATATGAAGTCGCCCTGCAGGATATTTTATATCAATGTAAACACAATCATTTGCAGGATTTGGGAAAACAGTAAATCCTTGTGCACCGGCAGTTACATCTTTTATGCGTGAGGTACTCATCCATTTTAATTCCATATAATCAAGGTCGAAGCCAGCGTCTAAAATCGAAAAACGCAGCACCTGTTTCCCGGGATTAAGAAAAAGCTCCCCTATTTCATCCTCATAAAAGGCGCTTCTTCCTGTATACAGGGTCTGGCAATTGCTTAATAAGGTATCTTCAACTGTTGGTCCTAACACACTGAATCCATTCACACTGGGCACCGCGATGGTGCGATGACGCACGCTTAGCATGTACATGCCTGCCTGCTCAACATTCACTGTGTATTCCAACCACTCTCCTGCTTCTAATGATGAAATAATGGTCCCGTTGCGATCCAAATCAACATAATCACTATCCCTATAGGTATACAATGACAGATTCTGTTCAGAATTGTCAAAGTAGCCCAGATTCTCACCACCAAAGTCATAATCTTCAAATTCAATCTTTCCGGGAATTGAGTGAGGTGTATCACGATCAGGATAAGGTTTTTGACCGGGTGTTTCAACTAGAATTGATTCACGCTCTGTACCCCCATTTGCATCTTTGGCGATCAGCGTAAAACGATATTCATCTGCCTGCATGTTGTTTAATATAGGATGATCTGACCAAAGGTAAGGAGCTGTTGTTTTCGTGCCGATATCAATCGTATCATTCACCCATAAAGATACTTCTGTATATTCTTCACCTACAATGGCCTCTATGCTAAGACTTGATCCTTTTGGGATCACATCCTTGTCTTTAATATTTTTAAAAATTAATTGCCGACCAAAATAAGGTTCACCTTCTTTTACGCGTACGCCTTTTCGGCTGGCATCAGGAATTAATTTAAAATCACCATACGAAAGACTGTCTCCTTCCCCAATGTAGAGAGTAGTATATGCTTTTTCCAGATCTTGTTCGTAACGTACCACCGCAAAACGACCTGTAAATGAGATCCCGTATTTTGGAAGCGTTGCACTGCTATTGGCTGCTGGCAGGCAAAGTATGAAGTCTTCAATTGTTTTGTCCCCCACTTCACTCATCACCCTTGCTCCGATGATAGCATCACCATTGTACAAATGCGTCACAGATTTCACACTGCTAAAAACAGATTGTGTAGGCTCAAAAACAGACACATATGGCTTTTCCCAGGCCTCTCCCTGCTGCCGAATCGCAACAATCTGTGTTTTTTTATTGATGTAACTCCCCTTAGCTTCACGCGTTGATGGCCCCAATGCCTTTGTGTATTGACGATCCACTCCGGCCGGAGCAAACATGTGCATAAACACACCCGATTCATTTAAATCAAAACGCACTTTTACAGCCTCATCCGTTGTTTCGCTTACGTTTGTATTTTCAAAATGAATCCAGCCCGGGGACTTTCGTAAATCCCCAATGTCATTTTGATACATGGTGGTAGCCGCTACGTCCAACTCTTGATTATTTATATCAAAAAGGTGCATATCATCACCCAAATTATGATAAACATAGTCATGAAAATTATTTGTTGCCAGGGATTTGGAACGAAACATATCAAAATAGTAAGCACTGGTTTCACTGGTGCGAACAATGCTTAGAGTACGTTCCTGCTGGCAATTATTTACCTGATCTGCCAGATATTGGGTTGCAAAACTAAAGTTTTTATTAATTGGATCTTCAAGGTGTTTTGGTTCAGAAGCTACATTCACTGCTGTGTTTTGCCAAACGTAACTGTTGCTCGACCATGACCCCTCTTGTCTTCCATGTGAAGTGCCATTCACAATGACCGTATTATTTCCTGCATGTCGCATGAAATACTCCCGATGTTCAGGATAATTTCTTTCTGCCAACGACGGCGGCAATCCTCCTCCGGGTCCCATCACATAGCCTGACCCGTATAGTTCCATGGAAATACCTGTAACATGAGAGTGTACGTAATGAGCTCCACCAATAATGCCTGTGAGCCCATAGCTGCGATTGCTATTTTTAACCGAGTTTCGTTGAAGGGCAATGCCAGCATGTTCAATGATAACAGTTGGTTTTTGAAAATCGATTTCATCCTCAACGGTTTCAGGAATTGGGACTCCCCAAAACAAATTTCTATAGGCATCATAATTATCAAACGTTGACGTTGAGACCGAAGGATTGTATGCACCGGTCGCTTCATAAGTTTGTTTCAACGCAACGATCGCCTTATGTTCATAATCCAAAAAGCCTCTTCGTCTGGCCATATAAAGGGTGTTTTGATACAAAGCTTCTGTCCCGTCCGTATTACGCTTCGAATCACCATAGCGTACGAAGCGTCTGTCTGGTAATCTTAAATTATCAAAGAGAAAATTACCATCTAAAATTGACATATTACCTTCTATTACATTCATTTCCGGTTTAATCCTATCAATGACATTAAGAATCATTGTAATATTGGGCATAAAACTATAGCTGGTTGATTCCGGCCATATACCCTGGGTTCCAAACATTGGTAAAATTGTGTTCTTGAAGGAATTTTGCTTATTCGTTCCTTTTTCCCAGAAAACAGAAAACAACCGTTCCCTTTCCACATCATCTTCCACACAAAGAATGCTGAACAACACACCCGGACTTCTGAGCACCGGATGGTTGGATATTATTTTTCCATGGGTGTCATCACCACTAAACTCCTGAAGGGCATTTACTGCCATGTTTCGAATCGCCGTTTGTGCGATTGAATTATCAAAATCAACCCTGGTCCCTGTAGATTTTCTGTACACTTGCGTTTCTGGTGTTGTTAAAAAACAATGGACCAAATCGTAAGCAATGGCAAAGTGTGCATAACTCGTACGGGGATCGTAAAAATAATTTCCGGAAATTGTGGTTGTCTGGGGTGTCCTGGTGGCAAGAACATCAATATAATATGAAAGAATGTCCGCCGAAAACTGTGCATACTTCTCTTCTTCAGTGATGTAATATAACATCCCGGCATAGGAAGCATACAGCAATATTTTCGTATGATTTCCAGTGTTTATGGCTTCTGACTCCGAGAGGTTGTCATCAGCAGGAATTGCAGGAATTGTGTTTAGTATACTTGCAGGATTGTTTACATGTGAATTCACTTTAGCATCCACAGTTGAGCGCAGCTTACTCACAATACTTTGTGCCCAAGGGTAGGTATCAATCAATTCCAAAACATGCTCACGTTCATCAGCTGTTATCCATATGACCGGATGCTCCATGGTTTGACCATTCAGTCTGCAAAAGCCCAATATCAGAAAAACACATATATAAAAAACAACTTTCTTCATATTTATTCTACGATAAATTGTAAGGCATTGAATGAGGTACAAGAGCTACCAATTCTTACTTCAATTGTTCCCTTTTCTACTTTTCTAGTCATATCAAGGGCTGTAAATGCAAGCATTTCGGGTGTAATATTGAAGCTCACTTTTTGACTCTCTCCCGGCACCAGTTCAATTTTCTTAAACCCTTTCAGTTCTTGAACAGGACGCACCACGGAGCCATATAAATCTTTAATGTACAACTGAACCACCTCTTTTCCTTTGCAGTCACCCGTATTTTTTACAGTAACCGTTGCCTGTAAGGAGCCATCCACAGGCATTGTCTTTGCAGACAGAGCCATATCAGTATATTCAAAAGTGGTATAACTCAAGCCAAAACCAAATGGATAAAGCGGATCATTCTCCGTAAAAAGATATCCCTTCTTGTAGTTGATTTCTTTCTGACTGTAGTGGAATGGCAACTGACCAATAGAGCGAGGCACGGTGACAGGAAGTTTTCCCGAGGGATTCACATGACCGAAAAGCACCTCAGCGATGGCCAGATTCCCTTGTTCGCTCAAATCCCAACAGTCAATGATCGCATCCGCTTTTTTTGAGAAAGTACCAATCGACAAGGTACGACGGTGTTTCAACACAATAACAAGTGGTTTTCCTGTTTTTTTAAGCGCTGTTACCAGTTCATTTTGTAAACCAATTGGATCGATGTTATCACGGTCTCCAAGGCCACTGCTGAAATATGCTTCTTTTGAGGTGTACTCATCCCCGCCGACAAACAATATAATTACATTTGCATCCGCTGCACTAGCTAAAATCTTTTGTATTCCTGCTTTTTGTTTCTCTTCATCATTGACACGGGGAATGCTTCTTACACCATCAGTTAAATCAAACCCTTTTTCTGCAACAAATGTCACGTTCTTACCAACTATGGCTTCAAATTCTGCTTTTGTATTTTTATCCAACACAGGTCCGACAAGGGCGACTTTCATCTTAGCGGCAGCACGAAGCGGCAGGGTATTTTCATTCTTCAATAAGATGATGGATTCTCTATCGGCTGCTTTTGCCAAATCAAGATGCTTCTGAGAACGGACTGATTTTCTGGCTTCAGCAACATCATTATGCGGCTGATCAAAGAGCCCAAGAATAAACTTTGTGCGCAATACACGTCTCACCGAACGATCAATGTATTTCATCAATGTTGGGTCTTTTTTAGCCATTTCAGGTAACAAAGCATACGCATCTTCTGCATATAAATCCACATCAACACCCGCCTTCAGCCCCAAAAGCGCAGCATCTTCGGGTGTTTCAGCCACTTTCATAAAGTAATGCAAACGCCCAATATCATTGGCGTCCGAAACAACATAGCCTTCAAACCCCCATTGAT